>DYLU01000083.1:0-3609 GCA_020721905.1 Leptospira biflexa
TTATCGCAAAAAGGGCTTTCTTTTTTACAGGTCTCCTTTATTTTACGCTATCAATTATTTGACTGTTATAAAACAATAAAATTGCAATCCCGGCACTCCACCATTTTCATTATTGCATAGATACAACGTCCAAAAACGCAATATCATAGCTGCATGCTGCAAAACGCCTTACACAGTAAAAAAAATATTTTATATTCATACACACGCACAAATATACAGCACGAATATCTGCACACTTATGATTCAACCTTATTAAACTTAGAGGCAAGCGGTATGGTATATGGAGACGATACACTTAATAAGGTTATATATTTGTATATACTATAAAGAACAAACATATTGTATAACGTTATACTATACGTTTGCAATAAATACTATACTACATATAAAAAGTGCAAAAAACAACATTATTACAACCATTTTTTTATATAATTACAAAAAAAAGTAGAATATGTCCGTACGGTTTTTTTTAGTCATACACTTTCCCACTCACCGTTTTACGGAGCGGGAATGCCACTTTCCATTTTTTTTAGCGCAATTGTTGTAAGCTGGCAATGTATAGCCTTTTTTAAGGGGGTATACTCTACAGGGGATGCCGGGCTATTTTTAAAATTTATCTTGACAGAGTTTTGTAAAATGTGTATGGTATTTTTTAATATTAATTTTTTATAGCCTCATAGTGAAACAGGGTTATTGAGGTAAGCAAATAGCACCAGGAGGAAGTATGAAAAAAATTTCCTATATACTGCCGGTTATCATTGCACTGGCTCTTTTTTCATTGACCGGTTGCGGATATAATAAACTTCAAATGCAGGAAGAAGAGGTATTCAAAGCGTATGGCGATCTGGAATCGGCACTGCAGAGGCGTGCTGATCTTATCCCTAACCTTGTTGCCACTGTTAAAGGATATGCCGCGCACGAAAAGCAGACATTGCAGGCTGTCATTGAAGCGCGGGCAAAAGCCACTTCCATTCAACTATCGCCCAAAGATTTAAGCAACCCGGAAGCCATTGCAAAATTTCAGGCAGCGCAGGGCCAGCTTTCAAGTGCACTGGCACGACTCATGGTGGTTATAGAGCAATACCCAAACTTAAAAGCTGATGCCCACTTTACCGACCTCATGCACCAGCTTGAAGGAACCGAAAACCGTATAAACGTTGCACGCCAGCGATACAACGAAGTCGTGAAAGAATTTAATTCATCAATCCGGATCTTTCCGTATAACCTGACAAATAATTTTCTGCTTCACTTAGAGCGCAAGGAATACTTCAAGGCCGAAGAGGGCGCAAAACAGGCTCCCAAAGTTTCTTTTGAGTAGGCGATAGTTACCGATGAAAGATCTGCTTTCTAAAATACTATCTCGATCTGACGTGCAGTGCATCATTGATGCCGTCAAAAAAGCTGAAAAGCTGACATCAGCCGAAATTGTCCCCATGATTGTCAATGCAAGCTATCATTATCCGCTTACAAGCATATACGCCGCTGCGGTTCTGGCGTTACCTCTGGCTATAGTACTAACCTACTATATTGCGCCGCTTTTCTACTTTCACAAAGACAACCTGTGGATATTTATTGTATTTTTTAGTCTGCTGTTTATTATTTTCAAGGTTACTATTGGCAAAAGCATTTTTTTAACACGCCTTTTTTTAAACCCGCGCGAAGTTGATGCAGAAGTGCGTGAAGCAGCCATAACCGCATTTTATAAAAACGGCCTGTATAAAACCGCTGATAAAAACGGCGTGCTTGTGTACATAACACTCCTTGAAAAAAAGGTGTGGATACTTGCCGATGAAGATGCCCATAAAAAAATTGAAAAAGATTTCTGGGATAATTGCGTGCAGCGCATCATAGAAGGCATAAAGCAAAAGCAGTTTATTAATGCTTTGTGCCAAACCATTGAGACAATTGGCCAGCGGCTGGCAAACGAGTACCCGTATAAGCGTGATGACGTTGATGAACTTAAAAATATAATTGTTGGTGACAATCAATGAAACGGGTACTCACAGTACTGTGCGCTTTGTTTATAAGTGCCACTGCTTTTGCTTTGGAGTTAGCTCCCATCCCGCCTTTACGGGCACACGTCAATGACCATGCAGATATACTTTTACCCACAACCGAAGCTGAATTAGAGGCAAAATTAACACAGCTTGAAAAAGAGGATTCCACTCAGGTGGTTGTGGCAACTGTTCCTTCAATTGGCAATGAGGATATTGAATCCTATTCCATACGCCTGGCCGATACATGGAAGATTGGTCAAAAGGGGCTGGATAATGGTGTTATCATTTTAGTTGCACGCGATAACCGAAAGGTACGCATTGAAGTTGGCAAAGGACTGGAAGAAACGTTAACTGACCTTCTTGCAGGAAGAATCATTGATTATATTATCATCCCTGAATTTAAAAATGGCAACTATGACACAGGCATAACAAAAGCCGTTAATGCCATCATTGATATTGTAAAGGGAAAGTTTGATACAAACAGTTTAAAGCCGCAAAAGTCTGCTCCTGATTATGCAACGTTTATATGGATTGCCTTTATTGTCATGATGTTTATCAGTGCATTAGGGCGCATCACAAGCGGAATACTTGGCGCTATAGTGCTTCCTGTAATTGGTGCATTTTTTGGGTTTGGACTGCCTGCACTTGTTATTCTGGCTATTTTTGGCTTTATTGGCGGAATTATCATTGCATCCATGCCGCGTGGCGGTGGAGGATTTTTTTCAGGTGGTGGTTTCCCATCAGGTGGCGGTTTTTCCTCCGGCGGTGGTTTCAGCGGTGGCGGCGGCAGTTTTGGCGGCGGTGGAGCATCAGGCAGCTGGTAGTAAATCCCACAAAATCTAAAAATATTTGACATGTGTATCGTATGGTATATATTTTTACCATAAGATCTTCATACTGCTTATTGCACACTAACGGAGATTTTACATGGGTTACGCTTTGCGAATATATGAAGCATTCAAAGATGATGAGGTTAAGGCAAAAATTTTAGCTGAATTTATTGATATGGTTGAACAGGCTATTAACAATAATCAGCTTGCAACCAGGCAGGATTTATCATTAACCGAACTCAAGCTCATCAAAGAAATTGAACAAATAAGAGGTGAAAATAAAGACGCAGAACTAAAACTAACCAGAGAAATTAAAGAAACTGAGTTAAATCTTACCAATCAAATTAAAGAGCTGGAATTAAAATTAACAAAAGAGATTGAACAGACACGTGGTGAATTAGCAAAAGAAATTGAGCAGCTGCGTGGTGAATTCACTAAAGAAATTGAACAGACACGTAGTGATTTAACAAAAGAGATTGAGCAGCTGCGTGGTGAATTCACTAAAGAAATTGAACAGACACGTGGTGAATTAACAAAAGAGATTGAGCAGCTGCGTGGTGAATTCACTAAAGAAATTGAACAGACACGTGGTGAATTAACAAAAGAGATTGAGCAGCTGCGTGGTGAATTCACTAAAGAAATTGAACAGACACGTAGTGATTTAACAAAAGAGATTGAGCAGCTGCGTGGTGAATTCACTAAAGAAATTGAACAGACACGTGGTGAATTAACAAAAGAGATTGAGCAGCTGCGTGGTGAATTCACTAAAGAAATTGAACAGA
>DYLU01000083.1:3709-11234 GCA_020721905.1 Leptospira biflexa
ATTAACAAAAGAGATTGAGCAGCTGCGTGGTGAATTCACTAAAGAAATTGAACAGGTAAAAAAAGATCTCACATTGGAAATTTATCACAGTAAGATTAGCACTATAAGGTGGGTGGTAACTCTTTTTATAGCACAAACAATAACAATAATCGGGGTAATTGCTGGGTTATTGAAGCTTTTTTTGTAAATGACTGAACATATATACCATTTTTACATATATCGTTTAATGATAAAATGCATGATACGAATAGCTAATTTTTCTACAATACATCAGGAAAGTTAATGTACTTAGGACTGGATGTAGGTGGTACACATACCGATGCAGTGGTTATAAACCAGCAAGGAGTAGTGGCACACACTAAAGTTGTTACAACACCACACAACCTCCTGGAATGTATTAATCAGGCCTTTAAAAATGTTTTAACAGGTATTGACCCATCCCATATAAAGCGAGTTAACTTAAGCACAACCCTTACCACTAATGCAATTATTGAAAACAAAAGTGAAGAAGTTGGCATACTGGTTTCTGGCGGCCCGGGCATTAATCCTGAACACTACTCAATGGGAAACTATTATTATGTCATAGATGGTCAAATTGACCACAGGGGAACTGAAATCACGTTGCTCAATCTTCATCAGCTTGAAAAAGCCATAAAAAAATGCCGAAAGAAAGGAATCAGGGTATTTGCAGTTGTTTCAAAATTTTCAACCCGCAATCCTGTTCATGAACAGTATATACAACAAAAACTTGACAACGCAGATTTTATCAGTGTAGGCCATACCCTGTCCGGCAATCTTAATTTCCCGCGACGTATTGCAACAGCATACTACAATGCTGCCGTGTGGCGCCTGTATAATAAATTTTCACACGCTATTGAAGAAAGCCTTAAGGAACTGGGGGCGATAGCTCCTGTTAATATACTCAAAGCCGATGGCGGCACTATTCCCCTACACGTATCCCGCAATATTCCTGTTGAATCAATATTGTCCGGGCCTGCTGCAAGCGTCATTGGCACCATGGCTCTGTGCAACATCACTGAGGATGCGGTGATGCTTGACATTGGCGGCACATCCTGCGATATTGCCATGTTTGCCGATGGTGCTCCATTAATTGAAAAAGACGGTATACGATTAAACACACATAATACACTGGTGCGTTCACTTAAAACAAAATCTATTGGTATTGGTGGTGATTCGGCAATTACGGTTACAGGTAATACGGTTACAGCCGGTCCGCAACGCCTGGGTATGTCAATGGCAGAAGGTGGACAAAATCCAACAATTATTGATGCACTAAACGTTACAGGCACAATACATTTAAAGGATACTGAACGCTCCCGCGAGGGTATGTATGCTCTTGAAAAAAAATCAGGAATACCTGCTCATGATATAGCACAGCAGGCAATAACCTATGCCCTTGATATTATATACAATGAAGTCACGGCAATGATTGATGAGGTTAATTCACGGCCGGTCTATACCATTCATGAATTCCTCAAAGGTAAAGTGCTCAAACCAAAGACAATCTATCTTATTGGCGGTCCCGCAAAAACACTGGCACATCACATCACTCAGCGTTTTGGGTGGAATGTCAGGGTACCGCAGTACGCTGAGGTAGCCAATGCTATTGGTGCTGCTGTTGCACGCACCACTGTTGATATTGAGCTTTTTGCTGATACCCAGCGCTGCAGACTGCTGGTGCCAAATCTTGATGTCAATATCCGCATACCCCAACAGTATGATGTTGATAATGCCATTGAGGATGCAACTAACTACATGATGCAGTATTTAGAATCCATTGGTGTTGATGAACGGGAACGTGAAATTGAAATTTTGGAGGTTTATTCATTCAACATGGTAGAAGGTTTTGAAACTACCGGCAAGAATATCCGTGTTCACTGCCAGGTAAAACCGGGTATTTTACATCAATGCAGGGATATACTCAAAATATGAAAGCAAAATCAACACTGGGTATAGTTTTCTTTCCGGCCTTTGATTGGGCAATACACCCGCTGCACCCTGAGCGTGAGGAACGGTTATTATACACACTTGACCAGCTGAATGAAGAAGGTGTGTTTGATATAGCGGGGATTACTCAATACAAGCCTGATATAGCAACCGTTGAAGATATTATGCGAACACATTTTTGCTTTCCAGATGTTTCAAAGGTAACCACCGAATCGCATTTAATATCTGCCGGTGGCACCATAAAAGCTGCAACGCTGGTTATGGATGATATTGTAAACAAATCTTTTGCACTGGTGCGTCCGCCGGGTCATCATGCCATGAAGGTGGTTCATGGAGCACGGGGTTTTTGCAATATCAACATTGAAGCAGTTATGGTGGAGTATATTCGTGAACACTATCCTGTAAAAAAAATTGCCATTGTGGACACTGACTGTCATCACGGCGACGGAACTCAGGACATCTACTGGCATGATAGAGATGTATTGTATATATCCATGCATCAGGACGGACGTACACTGTATCCGGGCACCGGCGCCATCCATGAGTTAGGTGGACCAAATGCATTGGGCACCACCATTAATATTCCACTGCCGCCCAATACCTCTGATGACGGATTTTTGTTAGCAATTGAGCGTGTTGTATTGCCCATTTTAGAAGACTTCAAACCAGATCTTATAATAAATTCAGCTGGTCAGGACAACCACTACTCTGACCCTATTACCAACATGAATTTTTCTGCATTGGGGTACGCTAAGCTAACTGAAATGCTCAATGCGGATATTGCAGTTCTTGAAGGAGGATATTCAATACAGGGAGCATTACCATATGTCAATTTAGGCATAACGCTTGCCATGGCAGGGCTGGACTATTCATATGTGCATGAACCTGATTACTTGCAAAAAGACCTTACTCAGGATAAGGAAATTACAAAATACATAAAGCGGGTTTGCGATCAGGTGATGAAGCGGTATGAAGAATGTAAAAAACCTTCATTTAAACTTATGCCGGGCAACTACGATGTGCGTAAGAAAGAAATTTATTATGATACTGATAATATCCGTGAGATGCAGTTAGAATCTATCATGGTGTGCGAAGAATGCCGGGGAGTGCTTAAAATTGAAACAACATCCACGGTTAACCCATTATGCCTGGGTATAGAAATACCAATTGATGCATGTGACAGATGCCAGAAAGAAGGTTACCGATTGCTTGACACTGCACTGTCAGGTGATCGGTATAAATATGTTCAGCTTATTGACAGAAGAAATAAAAAATACGTATTGTATTAAACAATTGCAGGGGTGTATAATTCATACACCCCTATAGGTTCATACAATTATCCCGTCAAATTTTTATGATATAAACAGCATCTCCCAGAACCTGGGGAAAGGCCACAGGTTATCGCTGGTATACGTTTCAAGTAAGTCAACTTTGCTTCGTAACGTCACCATTTGATTTTTTATTTCATATGCAAATAATTTTGCTTTTTGCATTTCATCGTGAACGGCATGCGCATTTTCAATAAGCTTGGCCAAGGCTTTAGCTTCTTTTATGACATCACTATTAAGTGATGCAATAACTGAGCAAAGATCCTTTTGTGCATCAACAGGTGCATCCTTACCTAAAAGATCTGCTATTCGCATACATGATGATGCTATTGAGCTCTGATATCGCATGCCGGCAGGGATAATTTTTGTTTGCACCATATCAAGCAATGTCATTGCCTCAATATCCATTTCTTTTATATAACGCTCCAGGCGTATAGCATGCCGCGCTTCAAGTTCAACAGGTGATAATACACCATAGTTTTGAAATAATGTTATAGCTTTATCGGTAACCAGATCAGGCAATGATTCCACTGTTACCTTTTTGTTGGGCAATCCTCTTTGTGCTGCTTCTTTTTCCCACTCTTTTGAATAATTGTCGCCCATGAAAAGTACTGATTTTATTTTCTTAATTTCATCACGAATCACATCAATTGCCGCCTGCCGTACATCGCCACTTTTGGTCTCAATTTTATCTGCCAGTATATCCAGGCTTTCGGCTACAATGGTATTCAGGATAGTAACCGGAAATGCAATTGACTGAGAAGACCCAACAGCCCTGAATTCAAACTTGTTGCCGGTAAATGCAAACGGTGAAGTACGGTTACGGTCAGTATTATCCTTGCTGAGTACCGGTAGGGTTGAAAGCCCTAAATCAATAATAGCTTCGTTGGTAGCTTTTGTTATGACGCCATTCTCAATATCATTGAGTATCTTTGTAAGCTGTTCACCTAAAAAAACTGAAATAATTGCCGGTGGCGCTTCATTGGCACCTAACCGGTGATCGTTGCCGCTTGAAGCCACTGACGCACGCAATAAATCTGCATGATAGTACACAGCGCGGATGGTTGCTGTTAAAAATACTAAAAACTGTATATTGTCCTGAGGTGATTTTCCCGGATTAAGCAGGTTATTGCCTGTATTATCTGACAAAGACCAGTTACAGTGCTTGCCCGAACCATTAATGCCTGCAAACGGCTTTTCATGAAGCAGGGCAGCCAAACGATGTTTTTGGGCAACCCGTTTCAAGGTTTCCATTATCAGGTGATTGTGATCAACCGCAATGTTAGCCTCTTCAAATATTGGTGCTATCTCATACTGGCTTGGCGCAACTTCATTGTGCCGTGTTTTGGCAGGTATACCTAATTTATACAGCTCCTCCTCTACATCGTGCATATAGGATAATATTCTTTCTTTGATGCTGCCAAAATAATGGTCTTCTAACTGCTGTCCTTTTGTTGGCGCAGCACCCAAAAGAGTTCTACCCGTAAGTACCAGATCAGGCCGTTTGTAATAATAATCCATATCAATAAGGAAGTATTCCTGTTCAGGACCAACGGTTGCAATAACTCTGGTTGCCCTATCGTTGCCCAGAAGGCGCATTACTCTGAGTGCGCTTTTATTAATTGCATTAATTGATCTGAGTAACGGTGTCTTTTTATCCAGTGCTTCACCGGTGTATGAAAGAAATACCGAAGGAATACACAGTGTGGCACCTATTCCACTGCGTAAAATAAACGCCGGGCTTGAAGGATCCCATGCGGTGTACCCGCGTGCTTCAAATGTTGATCGCAAGCCACCGCTTGGGAAACTTGAAGCATCAGGCTCACCCTTAACTAACTGGTTTGCTGAAAACCTCTCAATAGGAACCCCATCTTCGGTTACTTCAATAAATGAATCATGCTTCTCAGCAGTTGCGCCTGTCATTGGCTGAAACCAGTGACAAAAGTGTGTAGCACCTTTTTCAATTGCCCATTCCTTCATGGCATGCGCAACAGCTTCGCCTATTTCAGGATCCAACTTTTCACCTTCTTTAATTATGAGCATTAATTTTTTACATACATTGGATGGCAGTTTCTGACGCATTACATCAAAATTAAATGTATCCTCACCATAATACCGGGAAACAGGCACCTCCTTTTCCCGTGAAACTTCATACTCACGTTCAGATGCAATATTCTTAATAAAACGCTTCATACAAAAACCTCTCTTAAAATAATTCAAAATTTTATAGTTTCAAAATAACTTCATTGAATTGATTACTCACTAAAAGTCAACAGTGTTTTTTGTAAGTAGCAATGAATTATGCAATAGTTAACATCTTCGTAACAATCAATTATCAAACAACATTACATTCAAAATCTGATTTTATGTATTCCCATAACACTTTTAATTCATACTATGATAAACACCTATGTTTTAAATGGACCAGAGTATAAACACATGTTATGACTTTGAGAATTTCCCTTAAAAATATAATACACTTCAAAATGTCATTCTCATAGACATCCCTTTAATTAACAGGAGAGACCGCAAAGTAGCTGATGTATATTGTGGTAACAATTAAAATTTTTGCCTCAGGTTCAGAATAACATCCTTGTGTCATTTTAATGGTATTGAATAGTTATATTCATATTCATATACAACTATCCTAAAAAAACACTAAATTCTTCAAGGATATTTAGCAAGAAATTAATAGTAAAATATCATTTCTTAAAAAGTACATCCTGAACAATAGCATCAAAATCACCTGGCTGCAATGCTCCCCTGGGGCATACATTGACACATGTATAGCAGGCTGTACACAGTTCTGCATCAATTGTAAAAATTTCACCATTTCGGCTTATGGCTCCCTGTGGACATGCTTCCACACACTTATCGCAGTAAATACAGGTTCCGCAGCTTATACATCTGTCAACTTCGCGTGTCTCGCCACCAAAATATGCTATATTAATTCGCCGTTTAGGCACCAGCGTTTTCTCAGGATAGATAAAATCTTCATCTGAAAGCGTTGCATGTATCTCCATTGCAGCTAATCTAGCCATCCCGATAGCATCGGTAATAAGTCCCTGTTTTATAATATCACCAGTGGCAAAAATTTTGGTGTCGGAACTTTTGAAGGATTTTTCAGCAGTAACTATCGCCCCCCGCTCATTTACCATAACCGTATCACCTAAAAACGACAGATCAGGCTTTTCCCCAATACTGATAAATACAACATCTGCCTTGAGAGTTTCACCATTTGTGAAATGCACATGGGAATCATCAATGGAATCAACATTGCGTGGCCACCAAATTTTTGTTCCCAAACGTTCAGCCATTTCTCTTTCTTTGCCAAAGGCAAGCGGTTTTTGAATATCAACTGCTGTCACGCTTTTTGCACCATGGCGCCATGACTCGCAAGCTATGTCCATTCCAACATTGCCTGCACCAATGATGACAACATCTTTACCCGTCAGGTCCATTGGGTTGCCTTCGTTGATTCCAATCAAAAATTCCAAACCAGAAATAATACGCTCACCACCTCTCAGCTTAAGCTTTCGCGAAACATACGCACCTGTTGCTACCAGCACAGCATCAAAATCTTTGTAAATCTTTTCAAAAAGATTTTTATCAACCGGCGTATTAACCTTGAACTCAATGGGCAGGCTTTTAATTCTGTTCAAATCCTTGTTCAAAACTTCATCGGGCAATCTGTCCTTGGGAATAGCCATACGAACCTTTCCACCAATGTCAGCTGTCTTTTCAAACACTGTGACGTGATACCCTCTGCGCGCAAGCTGCCATGCAGCAGACAAGCCGGCTGGTCCTGCGCCAACGATTGCTATGCGTTTATCCTTTGGCTTGCCATATACAGTTGGATTAAAATCCGGATAGTACTCACGCGCTAAATAGGGAATATTAATGGGCCCATCAATCATGTTGCGGCTACAAGCCTGCATACACGGTGCGGGGCAAACAGTCCCGCACACCGACATTCGAAAAGGTGTGTACTCATCCATAAGCAACTGTGCTTCTTTAATTTTACCATCTTTGATTAAGTTAATAAATACCGGTGTTGGAATGCCACTGGGACATGCATACGTACACGGTGGTGTCAGGTTCAGGTGAATGGGGCGTTTGGTTTTAATATTCATTGCAGGGGCATAAAGGTTAGCAAAAGGTCTGTGCCCTTTTTTGGTAATCTTTTTAAAATCATTTTAACTTATGTGAGATAGTTCGACAGAAGGGAA
>DYLU01000084.1 GCA_020721905.1 Leptospira biflexa
GCTGCTATCATGCCAACCACACCTCGTACCGGGATGTGTAGAGCTCTAAGCACTGCAATTGTTGCTATTGCATGCTCAGTGCAGTCGCCTTTTTTTAATTCAAAGATTGCAGGGGCAGGAATGATAGGGATCCCTTCAGTTTTGGTTTCTATTATATTATATACAAGTTCCTCAGCTTTTTCAATGGGATTCTTGCTTGTGGCAATTGTTTTTGCATGTTTAAAGATTACAGGATTGCTTATTTGCAATAATCGCGTGTCTTTTAAATCTTTTTCATCAGGCTTTTGCTTAAAATCTTTATTCCTGCCGGATGCAATGATGTATGCATATGATGTATTTTTATTTTTTGAAGAAAGAATTTTTTGAAATGGTGTCGGGGTTAAGGAAAATGCTTCATCGGATGATACCATGAAAAGGGATATGTTCTCTTCCCATAATTTACCGGTTATATTGGTAATGGGAACTGTTGAAAGGCTTGCAGGCAATGGTTGCGAATACAGGTAAAGCAGGTATCCGCCAACAATGGTAGCTATAACAACAGCATATAGTTTTTTCATAACTGGTCCTTACGGATAATATCAAGCTTCATATTTAACATTTTTATAGAACTTTTCAACACAACACCGTTTTCATCAAGATACACAATCATATTTTTGATTTTGCCAATGCTCTGCTCAATTTTCCATGCTTTATACAGTACACTGTTAACAGAGATTGTTTCAGTACCTGTAAGCTTAATAGTTACCGGAATTACGGCTTCCCTTTTTATTGAAGGGTCATAGACATTATGTGTGATCTGTAAACCTTTTTTAAATTTATTCCGTATCAGCATATACAGAAAATAATTCCCATCAAGAACATAATCCTGATCCAATGTTATGATACTTTTCATATTATTTTCTGTTAAGGTGATGGTACCCCCATTACACTGCGCAATGATATCCAAATTTTGTTCGGTGGTTGTTTCTTTTACATAGGTGTGTTTTTCAAGTTTTACTGGTTTGCAATCCAGGGTCTCAATAATGGTATCCTGTGACCGGGTAATACCATTTCCCATTGTCATATCAAAGCGAAATACATACTGGTTGTTTTCTATGGTATTACGGATAGTGGCTTTTCCCATTTCAACACCGTTGACAAGGAGATCATAGTGCCATGTGCCTACTGGAATTGCACCGGGTACATGTGCAGAACATGCACAAACAGAAAGAAACATGATAATGAGTATTGCATTTGTTAACTTTTTCATAAACATACTCTTTAAAGATTATACTATTAAACAAAGCGTTGATGACAATATTCAATACGCTTTGTAAATCGTTCATAGCCCAGTAATGGTAATATTTTATCAAGTTCAGGGCCATGTAATCTGCCGGTTACCATGGCTCTGAATGGCATAAAAAGCATCTTGCCCTTGAGTCCAGTTTTCTGCTTTATAGTGTTGAGTGTTTCAGTAGTGTAATTGTGTTCATTGATAGTTGAGTGAATAAGCTCGTATGCAGTCTGGATGACGGTCTTAGCATCCGGTGTATTCAGCATGTTTTCAGCATCTTCTTCAAATTCAGCTGTGTCGCCAAAGAATACAGAAATCTCCTTAACAATATCTGAAGCTATCTCACAATTACCCCTAACTGTATCAACTACCTGAGCAAGCCATTTGTTATTGCTTACAGCAGGATATGCTTTTTCAATATAAGGATAAAACAGCTCAAATGCTTTATCAAAAGGAAGATTACGCAAATATACTGAATTCATCCATTTGAGTTTCTGAAAATCAAAGATAGCAGAACTTTTCCCAATCTTTGATAACTCAAATTCAGCAACAAGCTTTTCAACAGGAACTATCTCATCACCTGATTCTAACGTCCAGCTCAGTAAAGCTAAATAATTAAATAAAGCCTGGGGTAAATAACCCTGCTCCCGGTACACTGCTACAGATGTAATCCCATGGCGCTTTGATAATTTGGTGCGGTCAGGCCCTAATAAAAGTGGCATGTGTGCATAGACTGGTACCGGTAGCCCTAACGCCATAGCAATCAGCATCTGTTTTGGTGTATTGGGCAAATGGTCTTCACCGCGGATAACATGGGTCACATTCATTAGTGTATCATCAATCGTGACAATATAATTGTATACAGGGACACCATCAGAACGCACTATGATAAAATCACCGCCAATATTTTCACTGTTGAAAACAACGTTGCCTTTAATCTGGTCATCTATTGAAAGAGTAATCCCGTCCTTAACCCTAAAACGCACAGTGGGTTTTCTTCCCTGGTTTTCAAAAGCCTTTTTTTGTTCAAGGGTCAGGTTTCTACATGTTCCAGGATATACAAATGGTTTATTTGCTTGAAGAGCTTTCTGGCGTTGAGCGTCAAGTTCTTCCTGGGTGCAGTAGCAATGATATGCATGGCCACCTTCAAGCAGCTTTTCAGTATATTCACGGTAAATGTCAAAGCGTTCAGATTGCCTGTAAGGGCCAAACTTCCCGCCACAATCAGGGCCTTCATCCCACTGTATGCCAAGCCACTTCAGGTCATTGAGTATGGACTCTTCGGATTCCCTGGTGCTTCGTTCCATATCAGTATCTTCAATTCTGAGAATATATGTGGCATTATATTTTTTCTTGAACAAAAAGTTTAATGCTGCAGTTCTGGCATTCCCTACATGTAAAAACCCTGTTGGGCTGGGTGCAAATCGTACGCGCATGGTTATATTCTCCTGTATGTGTAAAAGATTAATAGTCGTATGTATGTACTGAAGGTGTACCGGTAACAATTTCTTTTGTGTCCCGCTCAATCCGTTTCAGTAATGCTTTTATTTTATCCACAACATCATCTTCAAACAATATTTTACCACACCGGTTGCATTTGTAGGCCGGAATATCTTCTATGACTAAATAAAAATGCTGTCCACTGACACTATATGAGCTTCGGCCTTCTGTTAATATACCACCGCATGAGCATTCCATAGCTACCTCACAGTAATATACATCAATGTAACACTCTATTTGTCAAGATTCTAATGGAAATTAAAAAAAGCAAAGAAAATATTAATTGGGGCGATAGTAACTGTGAAAGATATTGTTCATAATACAATGTTGTAATGCCTTAGAGAGTTAAACGCCAGCTGTTTTTATATTAATTTTTTATAAAACACCAGTTTATCATCACCGTCTGCATAAAAATCCTTAAATGCTGCGCTAACAGTATATCCGGCTTTCAGATAGAAAGTGTGGGTGGGTTCATACTGTTTTCTGCCGGATGTTTCAATATAAAAATGTTTGCCATCTTGTTTTATAATTTTTTCTTCTGCCTTTGACAGCAATGAATATCCGATACCGTTGCCCTGGAAATCAGGATGTACTGCAATCCAGTACACATCCCATGATGCATTTGTCAATGGTATCTTGCTATAACATATATATCCAATTACAGTGGTTTGGTATTCAGCAAAAATAAATTCGTAACTGGAACTATCAGGATAGTTTAGTTTTTCGTTAATGAGTTCTAAGGCGATATCAACCTCTTCAGGATAAAAAAAACCGGTAGCATCAAGAATTGAAACTATTGCCTCACAATCGGCATGCACAGGGAAATCCCTGTATTGGATATGGTTTTTAATTATATGCTTCATCTGCTTCACATCTATCTATTTTTTTGAAATAACAGGATGTTTAATTATACTATCAAGTGCCTGAGCAAAGGTTAATCCATATTCTTTTACTGCAGCCATAAATCCGCTGTAAATTGATATACAGGGGTTAGCGTTAACTTCAAGCACAAAGACTTCATTGTTTTTGACCCTGAAATCAATACGTGCATAGCCATTTAATTTAAAGATATCCCATATTTTAAATGATATTGTATCAATGTTTTGTAAAATTGGCCTGTCTTCCTGGGTAAATGAAAAGCTTTGGTTTGTGTTTTCATAAGCAAATGAGTCATGAACCCATTTTGCTTCATAATCTACTATTTTATACTTATCAGGGGGATAATTATCAAAATGTATTTCGGCATGGGGAAGTATCTGCACCCCATCATCGGTTAAGAGAAGTGAAATATTAAATTCCCTTCCATCAATGTATTCCTCGGCAAATAGATTGGGTGATGACATAAGCTTTTCTTTTAGAATATTGAAATCACTATGGGATTGTATCTGAACAATTGAATCCTGGGTAATATTAATGGACGCATGAGTATTATACGGTTTGATAATATAGGTGCCATTTAAAGTTTCATGATACTCACTATCACCGGTAATATATGCAGGGGTAGGAATGCCATACTGCATAAACAGTTTTTTACTTTCAAGCTTGTGGCAGCTTAATGCAACAGCCTGTGATCCCGAACCGGTAAACGGGATGCCATTCTGCTCAAGCATAAAAGGGGCAAGGAACATCAGGTCATCACGTCCAAACAGGCTTTCAGTCAGATTAAATACAATGCACCTGTTTTGTGAAAGCTCCTGCAATGACAGCAGGTCTAAATGTGATTGTATTGCCCGGGAACCTACAGTATAACCCATCTGGATGAATATTTCAGCAAGCTCATCTCGCTGCTCCAGGACATCCTTTTCGTCCAATGGGGCAGTGTTGGGTACATACTGGTGAATAAAGATTATCTCCATGATGCCAACTTTGTTGGGATAGAATTTACAATTACACACAACGGTAATGCAGGGAATGTGTGTAAATACTTAATACAAATTTTTTATGTTATTGAATTTGTGCAACTATTATTTTATTGCAAATGAAGATAATTTTTGCGGGGCACTATCTATCAGGTTATAGCGTGTTAATGCATTATGCATGATGGTTGCAATTAACTGCTGATATGATATGCCAACTTTTGAGCAAATTATTGGCAGGTCGGAGTGTGTGGGGTGAAGTCCCGCAAGAGGGTTTACTTCAAGAAAATGTGGATTACCACAACTATCGCACTTAATGTCAACCCGCCCTGCATCAAGGCATCCCAGTGTTTTCCATGCTTGCAGTGCAACATGGGCTGACTTTTGTGCTGCAGCATCGTTTGCAAGCCTGTATTCCACACGCTCTTCACATTGTTCCTTATTGCTGTAGGAATACACATCCTTTTCGGCAGTATCCAGTAAAATGATTTCAATTGTTCCTATGGCTTTAGCGTTATTTCCGCTACCAACTATCCCAACAGTAAATTCTCTTCCAGGCAGATATTCCTCCACCAGTACAGGCTGTTTGTATTTTTGAAGCAATAGCGTACAGGTTGATTTAAGTTCACCTGCATCATGAATAACTGAAGCAGGGGTAATGCCTTTGCCGGTTCCCTCGGCGTATGGTTTTGCAAATAGAGGGTAGGCAAGAGAACAGTGTTGAATGTCATTAATGCCACTAACAAGCATAAATTGGGGAGTGGGTATATTGCTGTCACGTATTATCTTCTTTGTCATGGCTTTATTCAATGTAAGAGCCAGCACAAGGGGATCGGAAAAGCTGTATGGTATGGTGTAGGCATCAAGGAGTGCAGGAATTTGCGCTTCACGCCCAATACCGTGCATGCCTTCTGCTATATTGAATACAATATCCCATCGCTTGCCACTTTCAAGGCGTGAAACAAGATGTTTGATATGCCCAATTCTTTCAGTGGTAAAACCTAATTGCTGCAAAGTACTATCTATGGCATCAATAGTTACTATACTGTCAAATTCAGCAATAGTTTCATCATCATAACCCATTGCCCGGTAATCGTCACGTAAGTCATAGGTAATGCCAACACGCATGGTTGTACTGGTCATGTTGTTTCGGGATAGTAGAAATATTTATGTTCATAATTTTTAAGGACTATGGTATTACCATCCATACCCTGATAGTATGCGGGCAATAACGGTACCTTGCCTCCACCCCCCGGTGCATCTATAACATAGTGAGGAACTGCAAGTCCCGTTGTATGTCCCCTGAGTCCTTCAATCATTTCAATACCTTTAGCAACTGAAGTTCGGAAATGCTGTGAGCCCACTATAGGGTCACACTGATACAGGTAATACGGGCGTACCCTGCATTGCAGAAGCAGATGGTAAAGTTTTTTCAGTGTTTCAACATTATCATTAATACCTTTAAGGAGAACTGTCTGGCTTCCTAAAGGAATACCTGCATTAGCAAGCCGGTTACATGCCTTCATGGTTTCAGGTGTTATTTCATCAGGATGGGTAAAATGGATGTTTATCCATAATGGATGATATTTCCGTAACATGCTTACCAGTGAATGGGTAATGCGCTGTGGCAACACTGCAGGAACTTTAGTACCAATACGGATAATCTCAACATGCGGGATTGCTTTGAGACGGTTGAGGATATACTCTAACATGGATTCATTCATAGTCAGAGGATCGCCTCCTGAGATAAGCACATCCCTGATCTGGGTGTGTTCAGCAATATAGCGTAATGCTGTATCCCAGTTTTTATTTGGTAATGTACAATTTGAGCGGCCAACGATGCGTGAACGTGTGCAGTACCTGCAATATGTTGAGCAGAAATCGGTTGCAAGAAATAAAACTCTATCGGGATAGCGATGCACCAATCCCGGGACGGGGCTATCCTCATCCTCTGAAAGTGGATCCTCAGATTCGCCATGATGATGTTCCAGTTCATGTATTGTTGGAACAACACAGCGGCGAATTGGGTCTAAAGGATTGTTGCGGTCAATAAGACTGGCATAATACGGAGTTATTGACATGGGCAATTGCGTATGGCTGATTAATGCATTCTTTTCACTTTCAGTAAGTTCAACAATTGCAGATAATTCTTCATAGGTACGTATTCGGTTAGCAATCTGCCACCGCCAGTCATTCCATTGCGAATCAATAATGTCGGGGTAAAAAAGCTTTCTGAAAATCTTTGTTTTATTGCTTGTGGAAGGTTTATGGGCAACATGCCGTGAAGGCAGAATTGTTATCACATTTGATTGTGAATTACACGCCGAGGGAGGCTCATCAGAATTTGAGGTGGAAAAATCCGGAGGCTCCTGTGTTTCTGTATTTTGCAGTGATTCAATTGCTTCCATCTATTTGTGTACCTCACTTTACTATAAATTTTTTAATCTCAATTTAATAATCTATTTCTTCCAAATATAAAAAATACATTTTGTCAAGAAAAATACCATATTATGTCGCAAAAAAATTACATTTTTCTACTATTAAATTTATAGTATTTGAATCGACATATATACTGAAAATTAGAATGCAATTAAAAACAAATATACAGCATGTAAAGAAAAAAATAAAAAAAAATACAAAAAAAGCATCCCTGCTTTTGACAGGGATGAGTGTCCAAGAGGTCTCCCATTTTGGGGACGTGAGTCTGGGATCCATAAAAAATGGAGGATCGGCAATTATGGAAGTATTACATTCCAAATAACGCCGCTATAAACCTGCTTTAAACATTGCAGGTAATAGCGCAGAAGTTACAGTACCTTATATATCACAATTACATGAGTGCAACAAAATTTTTATATTAATATATAAAAATTTTTATATTTTTATTTTTTTTAAATTGATGATACATGCCAACTAATATGACATAATGAGCAATTTATATCTTTTTAATACATAAAATATTTTTGGAATAATTGCTGAATTAATTCATTAAAAAAAACAGGTAATTCGATATTAATGGTAAGACTTCATCTTAGTAAAGGGTATTAATATGGTAAAACCTGTTGTGCTGGATTTTGAGTATAAAGTACAGAATACGCAACATATAAAAAATAATGAACCGGAGCTACCTTTTATTTCAGTATTGAAGGACACAATGCAAAAAACCGATGAAGCTACGGATATTCAATACAGCCACACAGATGATTCAAAGCACCATGATACCGATGGTGCAACTGTGCAGGCAAAGGATAATAAAGAAAAAAAATATGACAGAGTGCAGGATGAATCAAAAAATGCAGAACGAAACTTTGCTGACAGGCGCAATATGCAAAATAATGACGTGTATGTGGAAAAACAGGAAGTCATGCAATCGTTGGCAGGTTATTCATTACATACAAATAATAAGAGGGCGATAGTTACTGATAAAAATGCTCTTACCGGGAAACAACATGTACACAAAAAATATGCATTATCTGCTTCCAAACTCACTGCTGTAAAGAATAATAAAGATCATGAACTCTTTGCAAACGCAATTATTGCAAAAAAGTCAGAGAAAGAAACACTTCATGATGCCATTAATCAATGGCAAAAGATTGTTGATGGGCATAATCATGGAAAGGATGTGAAAAAGAGTGACCTGAAACAGCTGATAGCTCAGATTACTGCAATGCCGAACTTGGGTAAGAAGGATTTACACAGTGTGGTAATGAATCAGCCAGTGATTCAATATAATGAGCTATCGCACAATAAAAATAAAAAAATGGTACGAAAAAGCGCTAATGATGTGCAGCCGCAGCATGCTGGTGACAAAACTCATAAAACAGTAAAAAGCAGTGAAACCACTCTTCTTGATGCAGTAAAGCAGAAAGGGAGAACGGAAGATGCCTCACAACCGGACAAAAAAGCAGGGCAGGCAACGGAACGCCATGACGCATTTATTCAGGTAAATGCAAAGCACAATTCAAGTATCAGCGCTACTGTTACAAAACCTGTGGTTCAGGACCAGCTGATGCAGCTTTTAAACAAAGCTAAAGTAATGCAGGAAGGCGAAAAAACAAGCCTTTCATTAAAATTGTATCCTGAAAGTTTAGGTAAACTTTCTGTGAACCTGGGGTTGGAACATGGTATTTTAAGTGGCCGTTTTATTGTTGAAAGCCACGATGCAAAAGAGCTTCTGCTTCAGCAACTGGAATCAATTTGCCGGGAGCTGGAAGACAATGGTGTCCAGGTTGGTGAGTTTGAAGTACATGTTAAAGAGCATCGTCAGCGTGAATTTACTGAAATGCCAGCATTATCACGTAAACAAACTGTTGAAAATGCTGAATATGAAGTGGCAAGTAACCGATATATATATCATGATGGATTACTGGATGTTATAATATAAGGAGTTTACAATGCCCGATGCATTACGGATGTCAGGTGAAGATGTAGCAAAAGCACAGTTTCAGGCAAATGAAGTTAATGCAAAGCTAAAAGCAAGGAAGGGTAAATTGCCATCAGAGCTTGATAAGGACTCATTCCTGAAGCTTTTAGTGGCTGAATTGCGGCATCAGGATCCCACACAGCCCATGAATGACCGCGAATTCATAAGCCAGATGGCACAATTCTCTTCGCTTGAACAGATGAGCAATATGAATCAGTCAATTGAAAAGCTGGTGTTACGTTCTCAATCCACTGATGCATTTTCACTTATTGGCAAAGAGGTTGAAGCGGTTGATTTTGCAAGCGGTGAGATTATACGCGGGTTGGTAAGCGGTGTGGTGTACAGGCAGGATGGGGTCAAGGTGATTGTTGGTTCTGCTGAGGTCTCCCTCAATGATATACATGCGGTTTATTTGCCCGGTAACTATCGCACAGAAAATAAGAATGCTGACATAAATACTGATGTTACAGTAAAACCGGAAATAAAGGAAACCGTAGCACAGGAAAAACAAAACGCTACAGAAGCATATTCAATGAACGCCTTCAGCAAAGGCAGTTCATCACTTATAGAACCAGTTAGAAATTAGATTAACAGGAGTTTTGCGATATGATGCGATCACTTTTTGCAGGTGTTTCAGGACTTAAAAACCATCAGACAAGGATGGATGTCATTGGCAACAATATTTCCAATGTTAATACCTATGGCTTTAAGTACAGCAGAGTTACCTTTCAGGATATGCTGTCGCAGACTATTTCAGGTGCTGCAAAGCCTGAAGAAAACCGTGGCGGGATTAATCCCCGACAGGTTGGTCTGGGTATGAATATTGCTGCTATTGACAGGATATTTACTCAGGGCAGCTTACAGACAACCGGTGTTAATACTGACATGGCAATATCCGGTGACGGATTCTTTATTGTTGCTGATGGGCAAAAGCACCTGTATACACGTGCTGGCACATTTGCACTTGATAAAGATGGGATGCTGGTAAATCCTGCAAACGGACTTAAAGTGCAGGGATGGATGGCTACAACGAATGCGGCCGGGGAAAAGGTTATCAATACATCCGGTACTGTTGAGGATATCATTGTCCCTATTTACGGGAAGGTGCCTGCAAAAGAAACCAATTATGTTAAATATAAATGTAATCTGGACTCAAAGCTGCCTGTGGTTCCCAATGATGCTAATGCAATAATGAGAACATCTGCCGGAGTGACCACTAATATTGATATATATGATAAGCTGGGTAATCCGCATCGTTTAACACTCAATTTATGGAAAAGCGGGGTAAATGAGTGGACTGCTTCTGCGGCCATCACGGATACTGAACTGGTAACACTTGACGTGCCCAATGGCGGCAATCAGCCAAATCAGATTAACGGGTCAACCAGGGTTGTGTTGAAATTCTCTCCTGAAGGCCGTATTGTGTCTGTTGCTGACGCAAACAGTCCTGATGAGATAAATCAGGGTAAACTTGAAGCCAATGTAAGCTATCGCGTAGCAGGTGACCCCACACTGCGCAATATCCGTCTTGATTTTGGCAGTTCAGGTCTTGTTGAAGGAATAACTCAGTTTTCATCACCATCAACCACAAAGGCAGTTGAACAGGATGGGTATGCTATGGGTTATATGGAATCCTTTACTGTGGATAACTCAGGCATCATTACTGCTGTATATTCAAATGGTACCAAACAGATGATAGGGCAGGTTGCTACTGCAGTGTTTACCAATCCTCAGGGGCTCATTGCAACGGGCGATAATATGTTTGAGGTATCCAATAACTCAGGACTCCCGTTAATAGGGCCTGCAGGTGAGGCGGGCAGAGGGAAGATTGTGGCTGGCACGCTTGAAATGTCAAACGTTGACCTTTCTGAGCAGTTTACTGATATGATCATCACTCAGAGAGGATTTCAGGCAAATTCCCGAACTATTACAACATCTGACCAGATGCTTCAGGAGTTAATCAACCTGAAGAGGTAATATAGATAGTAAGTAATGGGGCTTTTAATAAAGCCCCATCTGATTATTAAATTACTCAAAAATCATTATGTTTATACACTACCCTTCCACCTGTTATTGTCATCAATACAATATATAGGCTCTGACCCCTTTTTT
>DYLU01000016.1 GCA_020721905.1 Leptospira biflexa
AGATAAAGGAGGTTGAACTTAAGCTCACAAAGGAGATAGAACAGGTACGGGCTGACTTAACAAAAGAAATAGAAAAAGTACGGGCTGATCTAACAAAGGAGATAGAACAGGTACGGGCTGATCTAACAAAGGAGATAGAACAGGTACGAGCTGATTTAACAAAGGAAATAGAAAAAGTACGAGCAGAATTACGACTTGAGATAGAAAAGGTACGTGTTGAGATGCAGCAGGTAAAAACAAGTATATTAAAGTGGCTTATAGGGCTATTGCTAACTCAGACTATAACAATAATTGGAGTAATTGCTGGATTGTTTCAGGTTTTACGTTAAATTTAATGTGATAAAAGTAATAAAATATATATAAAGCTTTAAATGATAAAAATAGAACAGGAATATGACATTTAAAATATGAAGCAAGAATAAAAAAGCTTGCATTATTCTGATAAACACTCTCTAATATATAATACCTGTGATGAATGTGGTACTTACGGAAAACAATATGAAACAGATAATTACTGTGATTATTCGTTTGTTGGTATTAGCCTTCCCGCTGTTATTAAATGATTTCTATTTGCCGCTTGTACCAAAAGATGCAACAACACTTAATATAGTGCTTGATGTGCTGATATACATTGGCTGGCAAAGTACACTTTTATACACAGCATATTACGCAGGATGGTTTTCCTGGAACAGTTTAGGAATTAACCTGACACAGGCAAGGCAGTGGTTGTGGGGAATTCTGCTTTTTGTATGTGTGTTTGTTGCCTACACTGGTATTACCATTGCATTCATGTATGCAAAAAAATATTATGGGATTTCTGTTGATTCATTCTGGTATTTTCCGCTTCCGCAATGGCATGGCATATATGTGTTTTTTTATGTGCTGTATCTTTCAATAACCGCCGGCATCTATGAGGAAATTATTTATCGCGGTATCGCCATACATCAGCTTAAAACACTCACGTCAAACACGCTAATCCTTGTTATGGCATCAACGTTTTTATTTGTTGCAATTCACTGGTCAATGGGGCCAGGCACCTGGATTGAAGCTGGTTTGTGGGGGGCTTTGTGGGCTTATTTATATATAAAAACACATTCGCTTTTGCCAATCATGATTGCACACTTTTTATATGATGTTGCATCTATATACGGATTACATGAGGCGATAGCTCATAGTATTGGTCTTTGATCTGGATATGATAACCATATCTTCCTTTTATCATACTCTGCAATCGCAGCGTGAAGTTGTTTAAAAATCACAATATAGTGATGATCTGAAACGCAGATACTATGAAATTGCAGGTTTATCATTCAACATCCTGCAATGAAATATGGTACAATAATAAGGATACATAAAAAAAAAGTAATTTTTATTAAAATTTAGCTATAATGATGTATACTATCATTTAAATGTACCAATAAAAAAATTACGTAAAAATTACATTATTCTGGAGAATGCACCATGAAAAAAAGTTACAATATTGCTGTGTTACCGGGCGATGGTACAGGCCCTGAGGTTGTTGCTGAAGGCGTTAAAGTACTGAACGCCGTTGCCCGGGTTGAAAACATTTCACTAAATTTTACCAATTACGATTTTGGCGGTGAGCGATATCTCAGGACAGGTGAAACACTGCCTGATGGCGCCATTGATGAACTGAAAAAATACGATGCAATTTTCCTGGGAGCTATTGGCCATCCTGATGTAAAACCGGGTATTTTAGAAAAAGGGGTATTATTACGGTTGCGTTTTGAACTGGATCAATATATAAATTTGCGACCGGTGAAACTATATCCTAATGTTGAAACACCACTTAAAGATAAAGGACCGCAGGATATAGACTACGTAGTAGTGCGTGAAAATACGGGTGATGTGTATACCGGAATTGGTGGTGTTACCATGAAAGGCACACCTCATGAAGAAGCCATGCAAATAATGGTATATAATCGCTTTCAGGTTGAACGGTGTCTTCGCTATGCGTTTGAGTATACCCGAAAGCGTAACAAAAAGAAAACACTGGCGCTTGTTGGCAAAACCAATGTATTGACATATGTATATGATTTATGGGAACGTGCTTTCCATGAAATAGGTGAAAAAGAATATCCCGATATTAAGCGCGAATACTACCATGTTGATGCAACCTGTATGTGGATGGTTAAAAATCCTGAGTGGTTTGATGTGCTTGTTACCGGAAATATGTTTGGTGATATTATTACTGACCTTGGTGCTATTACTCAAGGGGGAATGGGCATTGCCGCTGGCGGCAATATAAATCCTGAAGGTGTTTCCATGTTTGAACCCATTGGCGGTTCGGCACCAAAGTATACGGGCAAAAATGTCATTAACCCACTTGCAGCTATTTGTGCAGCACAGATGATGATGGCTTATTTAGGCGAGGAAAAGGTTGCTAATCGTATTGAAAATGGAGTCATTGAAGTATTAAAACGTGATATGAAATCATTGGCTGCCGGTAAGATGGGATTAACAACCACTCAGGTGGGCGATAAAGTTGCTGAGTATGCTATAAGATAAGCAAATTCCGTTAAATACTATTTTGATGCATATTAGTATAAAACGTATAAGAGGAGGGCTTCCCTCCTCTTTGTTTGCTGTTAATCATGAATACAGTAAGTATGTTTATACTTAAAAAAGTAGATAGAAAATAGAGAAAATTTTTTTGGCGGGATTGATAGTGTTATTAAAAGCTGTTTGTCATACAGTCATTATGTTCCGGCATGTTGCCAATAGAGTTCAATTCCATAAAACGATAAAAACCTGTTGACAAAAACAAACTGTTCTATATATAATAGATATTATAAGAATAGTATGTTACTCTATAATAATTATTTTAATATCAATCGATGCAACTAAACACACATACACATTTAATTTATTTTTTCAAAAAAACAGTTCCCCTGTTTATTTTCATCCTGCTTTTTACTTCCCTGTGCACATCATGTGCAACACGTGACAGGGTAATGAAAGCAAAAACATTAGAAGGAAAAGCTGTTGTTTATCCCATCTCTGAAAAAACTGCATGGGAAGTAACTAAAACTGTATTCAAATGGAATAAAGCAGGTACAATAAAAGAATATCCTGAACAAAAATTTTTATATTCAGAAACTAAAGGCATTGAATGGGATTCCTGGGGAGCCGTGATGGGGGCGTGGATTGAACCTGTAGATAATGATTCCACGAAAGTAACCGTTGTGGTTAAAAGGAGATTGGCTACATCTATAAAAATTCCCTTTACTGAAGAAAAGTTCCATAAAGATTTTAGCTATGCTGTTGATTGTATACAAAAAGGGGAACAATTGCCTGAAAAATCCCCTCATAATAAGTAGCACAATAACAGGATAGTAGTTTTGGGTAATACTATTTTAAACTAAACAGAAATCATCATGATTCTTTTTATAGGAGGATAAAACATGCAGTATAAAAAATCATGTATTGTATTTTTTTTATTGTTGATATTGACTGCTTCAGCATTTGCCCAATCAAACACGCAAACTAACTTTAGCATATCACCGCCTCCTCTGGGATATCCTGAATATCCGGATGAATCAGCAGTTTCCAGTGAATTTAACGGTACGTTTGCATATATAAGTGCCGATGAGTTTACCATGAGAGGGATATTTGCAGGCTGGATTCCCCGATACGGTGGCAGTTGGGGTGCCATCGAAGGAATGATAGGAATATTTGTCATGAATGGCGATATCGATACAGGTTATGGCAAGGATTACCTTAATTTTGTAGGTTTTGATCTTGCTCCTGTAGCAGAATTGCCTCTTGTGAATGAGGAATCGTTTAAGTTTATATTTTTTGGCGGTTTTGACTTAATGCTGATGACCACATCATTTACAACCCCTGATCCCTACAGCAGTGGTGATACAATGACATTGACATTGACTACTGGAATGTATGGACCAGTTTTGGGGATACAGATGCACATAGGATTTGGCGGCACGTTTATGTTTTCACCTTTTATTATGGTAAAATCATTGAGAGGCAGTACCGATGTGATGACCGATCCTGCATATGCAGGGATGCAGTCGTCATATGATATTCCTGCAACGACTATCATCAGCTATGGTTTTGATCTCATTGACAAAGATGGGGTAACGTTAAGTGGACTGCTCAATATGGCGGGTAAAACCAAAGATAATGAAAGCTACAATGTATATATGTTCGGTATGAGCATCAAGCTGTAAAAGCGTGAAGCATCCGTCAAAGGAAAGCTCTCTTTAAAATAGATTTTTATAATGTGCGCCCAAGAGGATTCGAACCTCTGGCCTTCGGATTCGTAGTCCGACGCTCTATCCAACTGAGCTATGGACGCATATAAAAGCTATATCTAATTTTAGATATATTGCTCCAGTTTTTCAAGATAATTTTCAACCTGCGGTATGGAAAAATCTTTTTTATTCCAGATACAGTATATATGCACAGTAACTATCGCATAATATACAAAATAATCAAAGTAAAGAAGAATTGTAAAAATAAAACGTACTAACCGCCAGGTGCGCGGCATCATAAAAACCATTAAAAAAACAGCCAGGGCGATAGCAACCGCGGTCATTGCATATAAAAGCCCACGCTTTGCATGTCTTTGAACCTGCACATCCTGTTCAAAAGCATACAGAGGATACAACCATCCAATGTACGGCACATACGCAACGGATAAAATAATTTCCCGCTTATGTTCAATACAAAATGTTTTTACGTGCGTATAGTACTCAGTGATTGTTGCATACAGGATAGCGCTGTATTTTTTAATGTACTGCCACCACATTTTTAAGGTTTCCATTCGGAGAGAGAGGGATTCGAACCCTCGGTACCGTTTCCAGTACAACGGTTTAGCAAACCGTCCCCTTCGGCCTCTCGGGCATCTCTCCGTTTATGCGGAAGGTGAGGGATTCGAACCCCCGGGGCTTTCACCCAACGGTTTTCAAGACCGCCTCCATAGACCACTCGGACAACCTTCCGATAGCAACACTATTGAAAGTGCGGTTGTTGTCAAATAAAAATTTTACGGTACAATTATTTTTCTATGATGAGGAACTCTACCCTTCTGTTCTGGGCTCTTCCTTTTTCGGTTTTATTGTCGGCAATTGGCTTTGATTCGCCATATCCTACGGATTCAAAGCGTTTGGGATCAAGCCCTTTTGAAACAAGATAATTCTTTATTGATTCCGCTCTTTTTTCCGACAGTAACTGGTTAAAAGCTGCTTCGCCAATATCGTCGGTATGCCCTTCAATCCTGACACGCACTTTCTTCTTTTTCAATATCTCAGCAATCTTATCCAGTTCAGGATATGAGGCAGGTTGAATTTCGGCGCTTCCTAACTCAAAGGTTATCTTATCGGTGATAAGGAGTACTTCATCAAAATGGAGTGAATTGAGTTTTTCCTGCAGTGAACGTATCTCATCTTCGCTCAATTCCTCCGGGTTATTGGGCATTTTATCTTTATCTATTAAAACCTTATTCCTGTACGATAGCAGAACTTTCTGATCGTCAAAGAGTGGATTATATACTTCAGTAATTCCCGAAAGCGAATAGACGACAGTTTGCATTGTGGGTTCTTCCTGTGATTTGTCTTTCTGAATTGTCATTGTCTTTTTGCTGACGGGTGTTTTCTTGTTGCCCATCTTTGTTTCATCTTCAGCCTGTGTCTGGATAACTTCAAAACCAAGGTCAGTTCCCCTGATAGCAGCAAAAGCAGTTGGTGTTTTAACCTGCAGATCATGTTCTTTAAATAATTTATCAAATTTTCCATATAGAGAACCAGCATGGATGTTCAGGCTCAGTTTCCTTACTGTCAATGAATCAATTGACATTTCAGAATTACCTGATAGTTGAATTGCTGTATTGTCATGTAACCGTATATCCATTCGTGAATCAGGATCGGTTTTTATTTCATAGCCCTTATACAGCGTTTGTCCCACAACTGCTATCTTCCACTGCGCTTTGGGACCTTCACGAAAATATGCATCGCCAATAATAAATGTTATCCTGGGGTTTGTCTGTACCAGAACAGGATAACGGATGAGTATATAGTCAGTTATTAAAAGATATGCAATAAAACCGGAAATGAGAATAATAACAGTAATGACGCCTGCTGCAAGAATTCGTTTCATATATCATCTCCATTTTTTTGAAGTGTGCATGTTATACAGGATGTTCATACCAATATTTGAACATATTAATCTATACATAACCATTACCTGAATAAATAGAAAATAATGTAATAAAAGTCAATAACTAAAAAATTTTAAGAGATTATTACACATCGTTTCTCCTTTATAAAGATGAGCGTTAATTGACGTGCACAGTACATTCATGAATAAATAATGAGTATTTTCATGCTTTTTTAAAACCAGAGCCTTTGGAAGCGATAGATTCCGGCGATGTTTGTCAATTGCCAATTTTAAAACAAACTGCAATTTAACCAGTGATGATGTTTTGGATAGAGAAGATAGTAAAAATTGTGAGTAAAGGCCATCTTCATAAACAGAGTGGCTGAGGATATTGTTCATATTTAAAATCCCCTGCCCTATTTTACCGTTTGGCGCAAGTCCTTTGCAAATACTAAAGGAACAATCGTTATTAATATCAATATGGCCGATACCGTAAATATTTCGGGTGTTGGAATAATTCCCGGTTTGCCATCGATGGTTGTCCTTATTCCCCATGTGCTGGCAACTATTGCGCCAATAAGCGGGCCGGGTATCATGGTAAACGCAACATAGAATAATGTAAAATACCCTGCAAACTCGCCTCTGCGCTCTTCGGGGAATAAATCCTTACTCCATGCACCTGTAGAGGTCATCCATATTGTCTGGGCAATTATCCACATGGTAGCAAGAATCCCTATACTTACAGGTTGTCTGGCAAAAGAAAATGCAATTAATGACGCTGAAATTAATATTACGGCAAACACCGCAGTGGGTTTGCGACCAATTTTGTCGGCTAACATCCCTGCTGGCAGTGACGCTACTATCCCCCCAACAAGTATTGAAACGGCAATCAGTATCGATGATGTTGCCATATCAACCTTCAGAAAATGTTTCAGATAAATTAATAAATACGGAAAGAACACATTGAAAGCCATCCCCCAGAATCCAATGGCAAACAACACATATAATAAATTTTTATTTTGCCTGAGTGCCTTAGTATTGATGCTCTGTCCAATGCGTTTGAGCAATGGGTCTTTTACAGGAACTATTGCCCTTTGCGGTTCAATTGCTGCAATGCCACCAGCAATACCTGATATTAGCACCAGTGCACCCGCAATGCCAAAGAAAATAAAATAGCCAAATCTTTCAACAACAGGACCTGATGTGCCATACACAAGCAAAAGTGCAAACCATGTTGCAAGCGATAGTAACCCCTGAGCTTTTCCACGGTTTGTATCATTGGTGACATCAGTCAGGTAGGCATTGTATACGGCATCATATGATGTGGATCCAAAAAACGTCATGAGCGAATCTAAGAATATGACAACCCATGCAGCAAGCAGGACAGGCTTTATCCACCCGGCCATAGGGATAACCCATATTGAAATACTCCATGCCAGATAGCCGTACAGCAGAAACGGTTTACGCCTTCCAATGGAATCCGAGAGTGCCCCCATTATAATTGCAGTTATTGTGGCAGTAATGGCTGAAAACGCAACCATTATGGAAACGTATCGGGGATCGGGGATTATTCTGTCATACAGAAAGGTATTGAAAAACTGGTTTTCAATTGCCCATGCTATCTGTCCGCCTAATCCAAGAAAAAATAGCGAGATATTGATGCGGGTTTTCATGCTCATAATTTCCTCATGAATTTCATACTAAAAAAATTATCTGGCCTGTCAATTATTATATACTAATTCACATTAATTTACGATGGGATGAAAATATTTTTAATTGCAATGGTTTTTATTATAATTAAATTTTTTCATTGAAAATATTGATTTTCTCATATCAGATATTTATTGCTGACTTCAGATTATAATTAACCACAGGTGCTATAGTAAAAAATTTAAAAATTGGGGTATATGAGCATGTAACAAGATTATTCACTGTAGTCCAATACGGTGTTGCATACTTTGTAGTATGTTGACTGTTATATATAAATATGCCAGATATGAAGAATATAACTTTTATAACAGCAATAATCATCCTCTTCATCTTAATTTTTGTGATAGTATGCTACTGTTTAATTTATTCCGAACAAATTAGCCGATTACAAATAAGCGGTATCAATATATCAAAAAATTGGGATATATGTTATTGCAAAATTAAAGAGTGTAATAATTGTACATATCAAAAGATTTCATTTCCTTCTTATTTTACAAATGGTCTTCTGAAATATAGTGGTAATTTTCGGGGTTATGTGGTTGTAACAAAAAAAATAATAATTCCTGATACGTGGAAATCTCAACCTCTTATGCTATCACTTGGAAAAATTGGTGATGCTGATCAAACGTATGTTAACGGTTATTATATAGGCAAAACGGGTGAATTCCCTCCCCAAGAATTTTCACAATGGAACAAATATCGTTATTATTTAATAAAACCACATATCATACGTTATGGGAAGTCTAATACAATCACCATATTTGTATCATGCATGGCATATAACAGAATTGTGGGTAATATGTATATAGTACCAATAAATTTACATGTTTTTGATTTTATAAATGATATAAGTATGTTAACTTTATTATTGCCTTTGTATTTGGATATTGGTATTGGAATAACCTTTTTATTTATATTTGTACTTTTATGTTATGCAGAAAAAGATAGAATAAAATATATTTCTTTTATTCTACAAATGATACCAGGTGTATTAGTAATTGCAGAATCATCCCTTAATATGTCGTTATATTATGATTCAATTGTACGTTTGCGTATATTTGCTATTGGATGGACTCTTTTAGTTTTCTTTCATATTATGTTTCTACATCGCATATATAATTATGAAAGAAAACCTATTGAGATAATTTTAGCCATTATCACAGGTATACTTGTATTGCTTATTGTACAGGTAAAAACTATCTTGCATATCAAATATGCTGGTTTGATTGTGATTTTTGTGTTAACTCCTCTAGCAATTTATAATCTTTCACTTCATATCGATCGGCTTATTAAGAAGGATGAATTTGCAAAACTATTTTTCCTGATAGGTTTGATACTTGCAGTAACTGCTTCGCATGATGGTATAGTGTATTGTTCGCTATTTACTTTTAAGATATATTCGTTGTGTGGGTATGAGTTTACATCTCCAATATTTCAATACACATCATTTTTAATATTTATTGGAGCTGGCCTTATTATTGTGTATCAATATACTACCATGGCTAAGGAAATTGAAAATATGAATCTTATTCTTGAAAAGAGGGTGGAAGAACGTACAAAAGAGCTTACGTATTCATTGGAAAATTTATCAAAAGCTATTGAATTTGGTGTATTTTCCCTAACAACAAAAACATCCCCTTACTTTTCCCCTCACCTCAAACCAAAAATAACACAGGCAATAGTATTCATAAACAATAACTATCGTGATACTATATCGCGTGAAGGGTTAGCTTCAATGGTAAACCTTCATCACGATTATTTTAGCAAGGCATTTAAATATTATACTGGTAAATCAGTGAATGAGTATATTTATGAGTTGAGGGTAAAAGAAGCAATTAGATTATTACTTGAAAGCAAAATGAATATCTTAGACATAGCTTTATACGTAGGTTTTGATAGTGTTAAAACGTTTAATTGTGCTTTTAAAAAAATAACCAGAAAAAATCCATCCCAATACAGAAAATAAGTATATCAATTTATTTCATTTTAGCATTCCTCCTGATTGGTCATTTTTAGAAATTTCCACAATTGACGAGACAAACACTGCCAATTTCAGTTACTAATTAATCATACGACAAAAAGTATGGAGGTTTGATATGCGTTTAAAAAGTTTTTCAGGTTTTATTATGTTTATGCTCATGCTATGTATCTTAATTTCAGAAAATCCCCACAAAAAAACAATGCAAGCAATAGCATGTACTAAGGATGATTGGACAGAATGTGCAGTTGAAAAACAAAAATTGCAATGGATTGAATATGCACCTGACTGGAAATTCTTGGAGAAAAAAAATGATGTCTTGATATATAAAAGAAAACTGCCTTCTGGTATTGTACAATGCAAAGCTGAAAAAATAATTTATGCAAAACCCGAGGTTATTGAACAGTTGGTGAGGGATGTACCTGCTTATGCAGAATTTATGCATAAATGTTTTTTGGCTGAAACAATAAAAAAGTTTAGTGACGAGGACCTTGTCATCCATAATGCAACGGCTATGCCATGGCCTTTGCAGCCCAGAGATGGAGTTGTCAGAACACAAGTGTCAATGGATTGGGATTATGGTAGGTTTGAAGTTTTGTGCTATGGCCTACATTCACCGGAAAGCGAAAAATGGGTTCCAAAGATTGCTGGATATACTCGGATGTATGAAGTATCAGTATATATGATTGCGCATATTTTAGATAGAGAAAAAGCAAAGTGTTTTTATATTATCCATGCAGATCCAACAGGAGTCCCACTTATTGCAGTCAACTTTTTAATGGATGTTTATCCCTATGAAACAATATTAAAGTTTGAACAGATGCTAAATCGACAGAAGTATATACAATTAGGTAAAAAATCAAAATACTTACATTTAATAGAGGCCTTTTGTTCAAGAAAGCAAAAAGTCTTAAAGCAGATTGATTAATATTTTCTATTAAAAAAATTTTTAGTAATGAGGAGGTCTATATGGTACAGGTTGACATTATATGGTCATATGCATTTGGTGCGTCGTTTGCGGCTGCTGCAGCCAGGCAGTTAGGGAAACAAGAGTCTCCATTTGTAAGCAAGTATTTTATGTTTACGTTACTATTTTTGTCATTACTATTTGTCCCATCGGGAGTTTATTTATTATGGGAACATACACAATGGGAAACAATGCAGGTAGCAATTTCAAAGGATGACATCCCGTCGTGGTTGACAACTCTCTTTGTATTAACCAATGTTACACAGGGAATAGTAGGCTATTTTATTTCTTATAAGTTTGCCAGGGCTAAAAACTATTTTGCAGCTCATGTTAATTGGATAATAGCGTGGATTATTTTTTGGTTTATTTTAGTGTGCGGATGGGATTGTACCGGATACCAGCGTTTCTTATACGATATGAGTGTTAATAATGGTGAACTTTGGGCACCAGGCAAGCATATGGGATTATCGTTCTTTTATAGTAGCAATGTTTGGTGGAGTCTAGTATTGATGGCGCTTTTTTTTGCACCAATGCTAATTTATGGATATGTACAATTTATTAGAGAAGGCATGGAAAATGATCCTTCAATACCACAAGAAGCAATTCCCAGTCCAATAAAAATTCAAATTATAGTATTTGGTATTCAGTGGGTGGTTTCTTTAGCGTGTGCTATATTAGTTTCAATTTTAGTTATGCAACTGTATACATTAACAGTAAGTTATATTGCTGCATACATAATTGGTATATTTTCATTTTCAATAGTAGCGTATTTTCTACTATTTAAGCGAGAGAAGATATTACACAAACTTTTAAAAACGCTTTATGGTAATGACTAATGGTAATAAAATAATGCCTGATTGTATATATTTACTCCAATGAGATATGGTTTGCTATCTCATTGGAGATATTTTTAATATAAAATTAACCTAATAAATACATTTTGTTTAATACTGATAGATTGTAAATCTTTAATATCTTAGTAACTGGCACTAATTGAAAAGTTTGCTATTTCATCAGAATTTTTATTGACAATTACATAGCATTATTTTTATGGTCAATAAAGAAGTTCCAGTAATAAATGCTGTAAAGACAAAAAATTTTTTTGAAAAAAGTATTTTTTTAAGTACATTGATAAGCAATATTCCCCTGTAGCTCAGCCGGTAGAGCGAGTGGCTGTTAACCACCAGGTCGCAGGTTCGAGTCCTGCCGGGGGAGCATAAAGTCTGCTGTAAAGGGCAGACTTTTTTAATTACTAAAATAAAATATAGCGACTGTTCACCTTTAGCTGTTCAGTGTCCTGTAGTTTGCAAATTCCCTTCAATAGTAGGCAGTACAGCTGGTAGTGGCTGTTTGTGAACCGCCCCTACCATCGTCGGTTATAATAATAATCCCATATAAATGATTGGGCATGACAATCCATTCACCCAAAACAACATAATGATATTGGTTGCCCAACCATTCCTATGATTTGCAAACCACATGCCCAACCTCGTTCAGCCGCATTTCCCCGTCCACCACATCACCAAAAAGATGCGCCCGATCCTGCGTGCAGAGGTTGATGAAATATGCTCACGGTTGCGTGTAATCGTATCCCTTCAGGCGGATGGAACGGCGGTGGTGTTTTCACGGATCGTAAGGGGTCATAGCGTGATCTCTGCAAATTGGGCCACGAATATCTCTGGCAACCTCACCATGGCCATCATCAGGTGATGAAGCAGGGTTTTTAACATCGCCTCCAGCACGGCTTTCGTCTCATCGGTCTGTATGGGCTCATCCACAGGTTCTCAAATCGCACAGGCTGTATCTCAGAGCCAGTTTTCCATGTTGGTTAATTCAAGACACATGTGTCATCTCATTTTAAAGAATCGTTATTCCACCAGTTTATCCCGGTGAAGTTGAGATTAATTATAAAAACTTCACCTCATAATCCTTACGCAATGAATTTTTCACAAATTTAATGTCCGGATAACCAAGTGCTAGTACAGCATGAACGCGGTTATGTTTGAGAATGTGTAATTTTTCTTTTATAACATGGGCACTATTAAGCGTTGCTGAGGCATAGCCAATAAAGCATGTTCCAAGCCCCATTGAGTGTGCAACAAGCGCTATATTGTAAGCTGCGTACTGGCCATCCTCAACAGGCATGCTCCCTTCCATATCACTGTGAACAATAATTATGCAGGGAGCGCCATGAAACAAAAGGTCTTTGCCTTCCTTTGCCCTTTCCAGTCCCAATTTGACGGATTCATAATTATTTTTGTAGTAATGCAGAATTTTTTTGCCTGCAAATACCATTGATACATATCTGAGCAAAGGATTTTCAGCAATGGTATTAAGCTTAATAAAAAAATTTTTTATATCCTCAGCCAGCATTAATACTTTTTCCCTTCCATTAATAACAACAAATTGCCATCGCTGACAGTTGCTTGCTGATGGTGCAAGCACAGCAGATTCAATTAAATCATGAAGTATTTCTGTGCTTACAGTATCTGCTTTGAATCTTCGTACACTTCTTCGTGAGTGAATAAAGCTTATTATGTCAAATGGTTTTATTTCATCTTGAATTAATGCTGTATGTCCAAATGAAAAAGCAGGTTTTTTTAACTCGTTAAAACGTATGGCATCAAATTTACATACGCAGTAGCAATGTGAGCAAAGAATGCAACCATCTTGCACAATAACAATCTCATTGTTTTGTAATGATAATATCTCTTTTGGACATATATCTACGCACTTTCTGCACAGTGTGCATTTATCCTTATCAATAATTGGACCAGTCAAAAGGTACCTCCTCTTCAAATAATATATCGCAATTGTTATGCGTAATTTTATTCTAAAGCTATTACTCCACTACGATCCTGAATCAAGCTTGCTCAGATATATTGATGTTGCATAGTGAGATAGATTGTCGTTTAGGACTTCATCCAAAATCTATTATATGATTTCAGGTATTCATATGCTAATACTTGCTGATATTCACGAAAGGGTTTCAGGTTTGTAAAAAACTTATATCAGATACTATAATAAATTAAATTGCTTTAAAATTGCATATACTTTTTTATCAACGGTTGCAAGTTTACGTAGTGCGGCCAATGCATGTTCCAACTTTGCTTCATTCATCATGACTTTTTGTTCAATGGGCTTAAGCGATGTCTTTCTGTCCCAGAAAGCAAATCCTAATGTGGCTGATGTAATTGCAATAAATACTGTTGTTAAAATCCATAAAAATGTCATTATTTGCTCAAAGCGTTTGTCTATTTGCTCAAAGCGCTTGTCTATCTGCTCAAAGCGTTTATCTATTTCGTTTAATTTTGCTTCCAAACGGATAATCCTATCCCTATCCTCTAAAGTGTAAGGGACCTCTTTTGAATATAATGCACTATTTATTGAAAGAAAAGTAATTATAAGGCTAACAACTGTAATACATTGCTTCATAGCGTAGTGTTTACCCTCTCCTTACTGATTAAATGGTACTGTTTATTATCTTTTATCACTTTTGCTAAACTGTAGCTTGAATTCTTCTCAAATATATTGATTACATATATCGCAACATATATTATTTTTTTAATTTTGTCAATATATTATTATATAGTTGTAGCGGATGTAACTATATCATTGAAAAATCTCAATACGTAAAAAATATCCAATAGCGACGTAAAAAAATAAAAGGGCTGCTTTTAAGCAACCCTTATATAATGTGAAAAAAGTTTTTTCTTAAGTTACTATCGCCTGCCCGTAACAAGGTCATACAGGCGTGACAGTGAACTCACATACCCAAATTCATTGTCATACCAGAAATTGAGATCAACCATGGTATAGTAATTTTCGCCTCGTTTGGTTGTACGGTGATGAGTAAACTCAGCATCATAGATAGTAGAATAGGTACTGCCTATAATATCTGAGCTGACGAGCTGCTTTTCAGAGTAATACATAATATCAGGATTCTTTTCTGAATATTGTTTAAATATGTTATGGATGTATTTATTGTCATATTCACCCAGCAATGAAACATCCAGTATAATGATAGAACCGGTATTCACCGGAACACGTATTGAAGACGCCTGAGAACCAATACCCAATGTCTGTACTTCCGGGATGACCTCCAGTACCGCTTTGGCAGCACCTGTACTTGTTGGTATCATGTTGTTTAATATACTGCGGCGTTTACGGGTGTCCTTATCGCCATCCTTTGGCAGCACATCAAGCGTTGACTGTGAATTGGTAACCGCATGGACAGTGGTCAGGGCATACGAGATAAACTTGTCGCCAAAATGGTCAACCAGCGCTTTTATTGGTGGTGCGCAACAATTAGTAGTACATGATGCATTAGAAATAATGGAATGTTTGTTACCATCATATTTGTCAAAGTTAACTCCGCCAACTACGGTTATTGAATCTTCAGGAATCTGTTTGCCTTTATCCTTTACTTTAAACGGTGCAGTAAGTATAACCTTCTTTGCATGGTTCAGATGTCCCCTGAGCGAATTGTCATCATTGCGCGTTGGGTCAAGCATCTTGCCGGTGGTGTCAAAAACCACATCAACACCGTATTTATTCCAGGGTATACTGCCCGGTACGCGAAATTCAGGCTCATTTAACCATATCAGCTTTACACCATTGAGATATACATGACCATCTTTAACTGCAACCGCATTTTTTCCGTTAAATCCACCAATGAACGAATCAAAGGTGCCATACGTTGAATCATATTTAAGATAGGTTGCTAAATCATCTAACGATGTACCCGTTTTTCTACCGGTGGCAATGACAATTTCTTTATGCTGCTTTTTTGCAGCATACAGCCATACCAAAAGCTTCCCAATCCGGCCTATGCCCATTACACCTATAGGTGCATCCGGTGATACTGCCATAATAATCCTCCATATGCTTATATTGTATTATACTATCAAGCAGGACCTCATCCCATACCCAGTATTTCTATATATAAATTAAAGTAATTACTGACAGAAATAATGTAAAATTTACATAGCTTAGGTCAATTGAAAAAGTTAGTTTAAAATTTTCAAGCTTTTTTATATATAGTATGTTACCGGTGAACTTTACGGGTAGTATGATACCCTAAATATACATGACCGGTATTGCCATCTATTGTTATAAAATCGCCTTCCCGTATAATTATTTTGCCACCCTGTTCACGGTTTATGATTGCTATATGTTCATCTTCTACTATCTTCATTATGGAAAAGTCGCTAACGCCTGATTTTTCCAGCCTTCGCATCTGCAATACCGCATGTGATGTCATTCCGCCCACACATGTCAATATCCCATCAGATTTCTGCAAACCTATTACATCTTCCGGGTTGGTCTCCGGACGTATTAAAATTATCTTATCTTTAGGATAGTGCATACGCATTATCTCTATACGGTTTATATCAAACACCGCTCTTCCTGACACTGCCCCGCCTGAAGCTGCCAGTCCCTGCCCTAACAGATATTCCTGAAGCTCGTGTGGTGTTTCAACCAGTTCTTCAATATCAAACATGTGTTTTGCCATACCACGGATTTGCAGTATATACAGCTTTTCATTCTCAAAGGTAAATTCCACCTCAATATCATTATCCCAGCGTTTGCGCAAACGGGTTACTGCATCCCGTAATGTTGCGTAATGTGCCGGATAAGCTTTTTCCATGGATGGATACAGGGCAAAGCGCGCAAATTTTAATTTCTGCTGCTCGCTGATGGGGAACACCTTTGCAACGCCACTGACAATATCATGTCCCTGAGCGCGTGTTTTATACTCGCCCGCTATCTGCACATCCTCATACTCAATAGACTGGCTGTAAACAACACCTGTTATAGATGTTGGTGAAAGGTTTCCAAAAACCATCTGCTGAACAATAACCGCTGTTCCCCAGTCATCGGATAAATTTACGAAGCGGCGATAGTTCCGGGCAATGGCCGAATCCCATGATTGGAATACCGCAATGATTGCACAAAATAACTGCTCATAAGGGTCTTTTGGCACAGAAAAACCTGCTTTATTAATGGCAAAGCGATATTTACGTGTAAGCAATGACATCTGCTTGCCATTAAGCTTTTCTTTAAGATCAACGCCAGCTTCATCTTTAGCCTGTGCCATAAGATTTTCAAAGATATGTCTGTCCATACCAAACGCAGACATTGCAAAATCATGAATTACACGCCGGTAACAATCCCATGCAAACCACTCATCATACTGTGCAAAGTAGGGTACGATGTCCTCGGTCATCCCCACATTGGTGATGGTATCCATAACACCTGGCATTGAAAAAACCGCACCACTTCGCACTGAAACAAGTATTGGATTTACAGGATTTCCAAACCGATATCCGGTAAAATCGTCAATATATTTTTTTAACATGTGAATGAGCTTTCGTTTAAAGCGTGGGTTATTGATATTGCCATCTTTAATACGTTTATATAATTCCGAAGAAATGACAAGACCTTTGGGCACATTAATTCCATCAATATTTGCTGCAATAATCAACCCCTGAGCTTTGGCACCAACCTCCCATAGCGGAGCATACAATGCTGTATCATCATGTTGCCCGCTGTATTTCTCAATTATGTGAACAAGTTTGCCTTTACGTACACGTGTATCTACTTTACTGAGAATAACCACATTGCCCAGATATGACAATTCATGAATAAGATTATCTTTCAGCCTGAGCAATAGATTGTCCAGAAGCTGTAGTAGCGGAGATTGCATGACCCTGTTACGCAAAAATCTGTCCACAATAACTTCAATGCTGGCAGGCTGATCCGATGGTATAAAATCGGAAATTATGTTTTCAATGCCAATATTCTTAATTGCAATACGGCTTACTGATTTAAAGGTATCATTGAACCTGTCTGAAATTTCGCCATGAATAACCAGCAGGCTATAAATAACATCACGAAACTGTGTTAATGTCAAATTTGGTGCATCAAGCAGGCTTGTAACAGCTCTCATCTCATGATTTGCAAGACCATCAATTTCAAAGGATTCTATAAACAGTTTAATAACGCGTTTGATTGCATCATAGTCAACTTTCTGATGCGGATAGATGTTTATATTTTCCAGTATCCTTTCAAAAAGAAGCAGCCTCACTATATTGCAGTGAAAAAAAACTTTCAGTGTATCGAACTTCTTTTCTTTATATGAGCCATACATTGACGGTATGCCAAACGCAATATGGCGTTTAAACTCAATGGTATCAACTGGTTCAAACACTTCAGGTGACAGAAGTATATCTTTCTTTAACGTATGTTGCAGTTTCAGGATGGCTTCAAGTGCGTCAAAATTATCATTGCCTTCAATTCGTTTGAAAAAGTTTTCCGGTGGGCTGAAAAGATTTTCCTGTGCATACTGATGAAGCTTTTCTATTGCGCGTATATCAGAGAAATTGTATTTATCAAAGATCATCCTGTACACATGAAGAAACGTTATAAATTTCTCTATATTTATATTTGAAACATCTAACTTCTGTACATTTTCAAACATCTTCCTGAATTCATCATCCGATATTTCATACAAAAATCGCCATATCTGCCTGCGTGAGGTATCAATATCAAACATACCGGCAATATGGTGCAGCATTTTAGTCATCTCAGCCGGGAACTGTTTATCAAAATATTCCACTATACACTCAATAGCGTCCTTTTTTTCATCTTCATCCATTCCTTCAAATGTATGCTGCACTATTACATCCATAAAACGTTTCTTGCCAACCTTATAGAAGAAATCCCAGAATTTTTCATGTACCAGTTCAGGGAAATAGTGCCGTATTTCTGTATATATCCTTCGTGCCACTGACTCATTGTCTACATTAATTAGCCGGAATGTACGGTCCAGGTTGTTATATACTTCCTGAGGTACCATGCCTTTTAACAGCTCTTTGTTACCGGTGAGCCAAAAGTCCATCACGCGCTGTAACAGCACCACAGTACGGCTACTTGATTCTACATGCACCTGCTTGCGCACAAAATGTATGAGATCATTCATCTGATGATTGGTATCAACACGCTCGGTAAACGCACGAATATTACCGGTGGCTCCAATATCATGATAGAAGGCAGGGAACACTGCCGAAAGCGATATGATAAGATAAAATACATCTTTATAGTTACTGTTTAAAAGGCGTGAAATATCACGCTGGAATACATCAGTATCCTTTAAAAATACACCCCCCAGCGTAAGGTTGGCAATAAGGCTTGCAGCCAGACGCTTCATATATACGGGATTAAGTTCAATAAGCTCAAGCCACGTGCGGATATTGGCAAGATGGCTTGCATTAACCATAACCGACCAGTCCTGTGCAATGCCGGTAAATTGCGGAAAGCAGAATTTTGCATGTACCAGGATATCAACAAAAAGGTCAATGATCTGCCGGTTATCCGACTGCACCACCGTTTTGCCAATGTTCAGGATAGTTGCAAATGCAGCATTGTAATTGCCACCTCGTTCAATCTCGGCAACAAGCACGGGCACAACCATCTGGACAACCTGCCGCAGAAGCACAAAACGTTGTTGCTGCACCAGTACGCCGCACAATGATGCAACGGTTCGTGATATATACAATTGAAGATTTGTATCCCTGCCCTCCTGCGATTTTTTAACTAAAAACGTAAGGAGTGCCAGCACCACATCATCATCTTCTATGATAGTCTGAGAAATGCAGTCTTTTGCCGCAATGCAGATCTTTTCCCATGACGAGGTGTTGTGGTGAAATTCAATCAGCTTTTTTATTTCAGCAAACAATGATAACCTGTCTTTTTTACTGTTTTTTAAAGTTTTAGCTTTTTGTAATTTTTCCTGATATGCTTTTTGGGTAACAGATTTAACAAGCTGCTCAAGCTGGCGTATATGCTCATGCTCAATGCTCCAGAGGTTTTGCAGTGAATACACTTCTTCATCTTCAACTATGATACTGCGTTCAATATATAATGTAAATTGATTTACAATAATCTCAATGCACAGTTCAAAAAGGGTTTCCTGCATTTTTTTTCTTTTAAGCGATAATTCCAATAATTGCAAAATTCTGAGATTGACATCTTCTAAATAAAATCCGTCAGCAGTGTCGGCAATTAATATCCGGCAAAAATGTACTGACTCGCTATCAAACATGGCAGTGATATTTTCCAGTGAACTATCGCCCTCTATTTCTTTTTTTATTAAAAAGAGATAGCGATCTAAAAATGTATCAGCAGCACGTAATGTTGAACCGCGCTTACGAACTGTTGCCTCTTTCAGATAATGGAACACAACCGGAAGCACCTTGTCGCTATGAGGAACTATGTCATACATGTAATCGTAAAGATAAGCCCTGAGTTCGGTGACCATGTATTTCCAGTCAATGTTGGGATGCGTCATTTCAGCAACTAAGGTTTTAGCACGATTCAAGGCACCAATCTTGTGCTCAACAGGCAGGAGTATATTATTCACATCATAAAGTTCGTAATCCATAGCAATAGCACCTTTCAGTTAACGTACTGTTATTTGATTATAGTATTGCGTGCAAAGGCTTTAATGTCAATAATTTTACAAACGGGACCAAATGCAGAGAAAATTGATTGTTTACAAAACAGATATATCAGTAGAAAGGTTATAGTGCAAGCCATACTTAAACGTTAATAAATCAGCACACAATATCCAGATCAAAATAAAAAAAATACAATACCGGGATTTGTTATTCACTTTGTTAGGGAATACCATCTTCTTTTACCCATAATGCCCTCTATCAAAGATAATCTGCATAGCAGCAAGAATCTTGTTATGGAGGTCGTTTATGGCAAAAAATATTTTATTAATCCTTTTTTCTGCATGTTTTATTATATCCTTTCCTTATAACACTGCTTTTGCACAACAAAGCAATTTTTCAATATCACCGCACCCATACCCTGGTTTGAATTTAAAGAAGGACAAAAGGATATACGCATTACAATACCCCATCATTATTTTCTTTTGGCCCCATTATACAACCTTTTTTTCTTGCCTGCTTCGTTTTACAGCAAACTGTACCTCACCAGTTTTATAATCAGCTATTACGGTATCATCATCCATGACCTCACCTGCCAATATCTTAACTGATAGCGGATTGAGCAGATGCTGTTGCAATGCACGTTTCAGGGGACGGGCGCCAAACTGCGGATCAAAGCCAACTTCAACAAGGTAATCCAGCGCTTTTGGTGTAAGCTCAAGGTTGATACCGCGCTCTTTTAAGCGCTTACCCACTTCATTGAGCTGTATCAAAATAATCTTGTTGATATGCTCACGTGTCAATGGGTTGAATATGATAATGTCGTCAATACGGTTTAAAAACTCTGGCTTAAAGTGCTGCTTCAACTCCTGATGAACTCCCTTAACTCGCTTTTCATAAGGTATTGACGCATCAGATATATACGAGGTGCCAATGTTTGATGTCATGATTATCAGCGTATTCCTGAAATCCACTGTGCGCCCTTTGGAATCAGTAAGCCGCCCTTCATCAAGTATTTGCAAAAATATATTAAATACATCAGGATGAGCCTTTTCAATCTCATCAAACAGCAGTACCGAATAGGGCTTTCTGCGAATTGCTTCAGTTAGCTGTCCGCCTTCTTCATAGCCAATGTATCCGGGGGGTGCTCCAATAAGGCGAGCAACAGCATGCTTCTCCATATACTCCGACATGTCTATTCGCACGATAGCCTTTTCATCATTGAACAAAAATTCGGCCACTGCTTTGGCAGTCTCGGTTTTACCAACACCCGTTGGACCAAGAAATATAAACGAACCAATGGGTCTGTTAGGATCCTGCAATCCTGAACGCGAACGGCGAACTGCCTCGGATATAGTTTGTATGGCCTGTTTTTGACCAACAACGCGTTTTTCAATAATTGTCTCCATCTTTAAAAGCTTTTCTTTTTCGCCCTCAAGCATCCTGCTTACCGGAATCCCTGTCCAGCGGGAAACAACTGCAGCTATCTCCTGTTCGGTTACTTCTTCTTTTAAGAGCTTGCGTTCTTTTTGAATCTGAGCCAGCTTTTCATTTAGTGCTTTTAATTTCTTTTCCTGCTCAATGATTTTGCCATAACGTATTTCGGCCACCAAATTCAGATTACCCTCACGCTCAGCCTTCTGTTCCTGTGCACGCAGGTTTTCAATATCCTCTTTTATTTTACGTATATCTAATATTATGTTCTTTTCATTTTGCCATTGTACCGATAGCTCCTTCTTCTTTTCATTCAGGTTAGCCAGATCTTCTTCAATCTTTGCAAGCCGCTCAAGAGATGCTTTATCCTTTTCCTTCTTCACTGCCTCGCGCTCAATGGTAAGCTGGCGTATCTTACGCTCTATCTCATCAAGCTCCAATGGCATTGAGTCTATCTCCATTTTTATAAGCGATGCAGCTTCATCAATGAGGTCAACGGCTTTGTCCGGCAAAAAACGGTCAGTAATGTAGCGATTGGATAAAACTGCTGCAGCAACAACAGCCGAATCCGAGATACGTACACCATGATGCACCTCGTATCGCTCTTTTAAGCCACGCAATATGGCGATAGTATCCTCTACTGAAGGCTGCCCAACATATACAGGCTGGAAACGGCGCTCAAGTGCCTTATCCTTTTCAATGTACTTCTGGTATTCGTTTAAGGTAGTTGCCCCAATACAGCGAAGCTCCCCGCGAGCAAGTGCAGGCTTTAACATATTGGACGCATCCACCGAACCTTCGGCCGCACCAGCACCAACCAGTACATGAAGCTCATCAATAAAGAGCACCACATCGCCTTCTGATTCTTCAACCTCCTGGATGACAGCTTTCAGGCGCTCTTCAAATTCGCCACGGTATTTTGCACCGGCAATTAAGGCTCCCATATCAAGGGCCACCACACGCTTGTTCTTTAAGCTTTCAGGCACATCGCCTGCAACAATACGCTGTGCCAAACCCTCTACGATTGCTGTTTTTCCAACACCCGGCTCACCAATAAGCACGGGGTTATTCTTGGTTCTGCGCGACAGTACCTGCAGAACTCGGCGTATTTCCTCATCACGGCCAATAACGGGATCAAGCTTATTCATCCGTGCCAGTTTGGTCAAATCCCTGCCATAGCGCTCAAGGGCATTGTACTTGTCCTCAGCATTTTCATCGATGACACGTTTACTGCCACGAATATCGGCAAGCACACGTAAAATATTTTCTTTAGTAAATCCATGCGAATTTAAGATATCGCGGGCTTTGTTTTTACCGGTAGTTGCAAGCCCCAAAATTAAATGTTCGGTACTTAAGTATTCATCCTTTAAGGCCACAGCTTCATTCCACGCAGTGTTAAGCACATCGCGAAGTGCAGATGACATGCTGCCTCCGCCAGGGCCAGCGCCAAACTGCTTTGGTATGGACTGCAATGCGATGGTTACTTCATGACGTATATCTTCAGGTGAAGCCCCAAGTTTCTGAGCTATGGGCCTGAAAATTCCATCCTCCTGAATAATTAATGCAAATAATAGATGTTCCGGCATGATTTCAGAGTGATTGTATTGTGTTGCAATGTTTTGTGCTTCATATAACGCATTCTGCGACTTCAATGTCAGCTTGTCCATGCGCATAGATATATCCTCCATACAAAAAAAATTAACACTTTGTGAAGAGTGCTAATGCGGGAACCTGTAACAGACATTTTATAATTTTTATATGTGATAATAATATAATCAATTTTTTTCCAACCGTCAAGCATTATTTATTGCGAATATCATCCTGCCTGCTTTCAGTAAGAATCTGTTTGACTGTAACAGGAACAAACCATAGTGGCGGATTGAACAGCCCTTTGGTAAACCCTTTTTGCTGCAGTATATCCTTTAAGGACATCTTGAGCATCTTTGGAATGTGGCTTCCCGGAATACCCACCACCGCTACAGGCAGTAATCCCACACCATACGGAGCATCAATATCCTGTTTTGGGGAAATGCCAACATACATACGCATGTTGTGATTCTGCGTAAGATATGACAGTACACCTGCATCTGTAACCGGAAGCCACAGCGAATATCCACCGTCTGACAACAGCACCCGTGCCAGTTTCTTTCTCTGTACAGCACCGGCTGCTGCAATCGTCTGGCATATATCAATGATATTGTTTTCCGGTTTATCTGCGTTAAGGATTTTAATGGACGATAGTTTTGGATAAAGTGTCGATAGTTCATACGGAGAAGCAGCAGCTGCACCAAACACCTCGGCAACAAATGGCTTTGCTGTCCTGGTCTTTGCTGTAACACCGTTTTTCCAGCGCTCTTGCGCATCGCCATGAAATATCCTTCCTGCCTCACAGAAAACATCAATTGGATTGCCCTGTACATCATACATGCGCTGATGGTAGGTTATATCAGAATAACTATCTGCCAATTGTGAAAGAGCAACACGATCAGCATGCGTTACTGTGCCCGTGCCAATAGCATAGATACTGACATTATTCTTTTTCAGTAAAAAGCGCAGCGAACGCCCTTCATTGTAATTGCATGAAGAAGCTGTCAGTATAACACACAGCTTCTTTGCATCCTTGCGCCAGGGGATCCCCTTCGCAATATAGGTTAGTTGCGGCACAATGGATTTTACAATTCCTTTGTTTAGCGATAGTTCCTGTAGATGATCATCCAGTGTTGTAGCACTGCTAATGGCATACGTTCCAATCTTTTTTGACTGTGAAAGCATTGGTACCACATACACGCGCATATCAGACCAGTTGTCGCTGATACTATCGCACAATGCAATCACAGCGCGTTTTATATCCTTCCATTCACGCTGTGCACTGTATGAATTATCTATAAGAAAGGCAATATCATATATGCTTTTTCCCGCTGCAAGTGTACTATCAGGAACAGCAAGGTACAGCGAACGCATTTCAGTGTTTGCAAGTTCAAACAATGTATCAGCATATTCACTGCACCGGGAAACTATTTTTTGTGTTGGAACGTCATACACAATGCTTTTAACCGAAAATCCTTTTTTAGTTTTGGTTAATGTGCCAATCTGTATGCGATCAATATAGCGGGATTTGCCCAGCATATCCAGTGCTTCACTTCCAACAACTCCCTGCGGATTAATAGAAAACTCCTGTAAATCTTTCTCAAGCAGGTCATGCGAATATATGGCAATGCCTTTCTGTATGTGCATAGCCAGTGAAACCAGCCTTGCATATTCAGAGCCCAGAGCTTCGTTTAAGGAACTGTCGGCACTTTCAACTTTGTAGGGAAGCACAGCAGTGTCAGCAAACAACCGTGATGATAAAAATAAAAAGAGAATTAAGAATATAATGTAATATTTGTTTTTCATACTGTATTGTAAAATTTAATGTAAAGTGTTTTAATGTATCCTCATTATGAAATGACGATGATTATTGTAATGGATCACCGCCACCAAATTCAAGTATATTTCCCAAATGGCTGTGTACATCAATAATCATTACTGGCTGCCGCTTAATATCTCTTTTTAAAAAACAAGATCAAAATAAAGCCTGCAATAAAACCGCCAACATGCGCAGACCAGGCTACATTGGTCATACCTAATTTTTCACCATACAGGTTTGAAAGTTGCATGATAAACCACAGCAATATAAAAAACCAGGCTGGAATACGCAAAATAAAAAACATAAACCATATCCGGATGCGTGCCGCCGGAAAAAGCACAACATATCCACCTAAAAGCCCCGATACTGCGCCTGAAGCACCAACGATAGATGTATATTCGTTATGGTGGAAAAGATAAAATGTTAAAGCAGCAGCAAGCCCACACACAATGTAATATGCATAAAACCGAATAGTTCCAAGAACATCCTCAATATTATTGCCAAATATCCATAAAAAGAGCATATTTGATGCCACATGGATGATGTTCACATGCAAAAACATATGGCTTATAAAAGGAATATAGTGATTGTAATTATATATATTAATCTTGTTTACATGGCAGGGGACAAGCGCATACATCTTTATCAGGTTTTCAAAACCCGGCTGTCCATAAACCTCAAGATAGTAAACAACGCAATTTACCACTATAAGCAGTATAGTAATCAAAGGAAATGAGCGGGTTGGATTTTCATCTTTATACGGAAGGAACATATCACACCGACGTACCGTTATAGATATATTTTCGTTTTTCAAAGTCAGCCTGAACCTTACCTGGCAATACGTAACAGCAACCACCCACGGTAATACCATCAGGGATAAAACAGTCTTTCCCAATAAGCGTTATGCTGTTATATAACACCCTGGGATAATCGCTATTCTTCATTCCATCTTCAGTGGTACCTATTTTACATCCATTACCAATATTTAATAACGCTTCATCAAACGGCTGAATGGTGCGTTCATCTATAATGCTTCGCATGATGCGGGCTTTTGCGCCAATCTTATTATACGGCAGGATAATTGAATCACGGATTACAGCACCTTCCGCAATTTCAACACCCGGGAAAATTATTGAATTCACTACCTCGCCGTTAATACAGGAACTATCGGACAAAAATGTTTGCACCACCTTTGCATGAGGACCCAGCATTGAATAGCGGTATAACTGAATCCTGGAACGTATATGACCATTGAAAACATGTTTTGAAAATTCGGGATTATTGATAACCTCAAAATTGTAATTATAATAATCAACCACCGTGCTGAATGGCCAGTACATACATGAAAATTCAAGTTTTGGCAACCCTTCATTCACCATCATATTGATAATCATTTCAAAGATGTTAGGTGAAGTATGTTCATGCTTCAACGCCTGCCTGATTGTTGCAAGTAAAGCTTTTTTGGTACTCACCAGTATACGGTGTGCCATACGCGCCTTGCCTTCAAAATGCATCTTGAACAACGCAGCAGGTTTTTTCATTTTTACAAACCGTTCAATCAGGTGAGCAAAGTTTATAATGCCGGGATTGTCGCCATTGTAAATTATAAAATATGCCGAATCACTATCGCGCACCAGTTGATAGCAAAAATCAATACTGTTAAATTCATTAACCACAACTTTCAGCCTGCTTTCATCAATGCCATGCAGTGCAACGTATTGGGCTAAATCATCGTTTACATTGCTATAGATTATGGTTTGTGCATCAAGTTCCATGGCATTTCCTATGACAAAATCAACAACGCGGAACTTACCGGCAAACGGCACCATATATTTTGACCTGTTTGCAGTAAGCGATAGTAAATTAATAACAGCTGTATCCGGATATGAAATAATCGTTGCATCCATTAGCACTAACTGTCCTTAGCGTCGAATTTCATAACGATATATAGCATACACTTGTTTCATAGCAAGGACTTTTCATCTGTAAATAAAAAAAAATACCACACATCACACTTAAAAAAGCAATGATAATAAATATTTTTTCACAAATCTTCACATACTGTATTTTTTTAAATCCTTTACAGCAAAAGTATTTACTTTATTTTACAATCTCTATACCATGTGTTATACTAATTATACCGGCACAATACCAAGATTATGGAAACAAAAAAAGTAACCCTTACCATACTTCCGCACAAAACTGTTGTTTCTGTTGATGCGGGCACAACCATAGCTGATGCGCTGTTTGAAGCAGGGATTGCCATCAATACCCCATGCGGAGGCAAGGGGATTTGTAAAAAGTGTGCTGTCAGAGCCACTGGTGCACTTTCACAGCCTGATACGTTTGAACAAAGTTTTGGCGATAGTAACTATAGATTAGCCTGCCGTGCTAAAATAGAAGGCAATGCAGTTGTTTTTGCTGATAGTTTCCGTGATACGATACACTACCCGGCATTAAACCCGGAACACACTTATGCTGTTGCCATTGACATTGGGACTACCACTTTACAGATTTCATTTATTGACATGACGGCAAATACTGTACTTCCTGAAATAATGCTGCTCAATCCTCAGCGCCGTTTTGGCCATGATGTGATTGCACGCATAAGCCATGCAGGAAATCCTGCCATGGCAACTAAACTCACACAGGTACTGATAGATACCATTATATCGGTCATTACTACAACCTGCCATCTGTCACAGGCCAAAACTCACATTATACAGGAAATTTCGGTTTCAGGCAATACCGTAATGACCTATTCATTGTTAGGCATTGATATAACACCACTGGGCTCATTTCCCTATACAACCCCCGTTACTACCTTTGATTATTACCGGAACTATCGCCCTATAAACAATTTTTTTCCCAATGCGGCGGTTACTGTTATACCGGTTGCAAGCGCTTTTCTGGGTGGTGATTTTCTGGGCGGACTTGGGGTATTGCCCAGGGCTTCTGGAAACAGCTTTTTCTTTGATATTGGCACCAACGGCGAGATGGCGATCATAAAAAGTGACGGCACTATCATTGCAACTTCATGTGCTATGGGACCTGCATTTGAAGGCATGAATATATCAGGCGGTATGACAGCTACGGAAGGAGCAATCACACATTTCTGGCTTGAAAATAGCACCTTAAAGTATAGCTCCATGGGGAAGCCTATTGGCATAAGCGGAACAGCATTGATTGATATTATTGCCATATGTTTAGAAAAGGGGATCATCAATACATCCGGTGCCATTGCAAACATACCCACTCCGTTGCAAAACGAAATTACAATTACAAGTATCAATGGCGTAAAGGCATTAACAATTCCTGATACTGTTACTATTACACAACTTGATATACGCAATGTACAGCTTGCAAAAGGGGCAAGCCTTGCTGCTGCAAAAATACTGCTACAAGAATCAGGTTTAACTGAAGATGATATTGATAATGTGTATATATCAGGATCTTTTGGTACCAATGTAAATATTAATAATTTTATACGACTTGAATGCATCCCTCATTTTAAAAATGCACGGTACCATGCTCTGGGAAACACTTCACTGCAGGCTGCAATTACACTGCTGCGTAACAAAGAATTTATGCAACACCTTTATTCCATCAAAAATACAATTACTGCCATTGATCTGTCAATGCACAAAGAATTTAACGATGTGTATTTACAATCCCTGGAATTTAGTTTTTAACAATATATTCTTTTTTAATAACAGTTGCAGTTACCGCATCACCTTCTATTGTGATTTTAGCAACCTCAAATACCAGCTTATCATTCTTCTTTGGCTTTTTGTTCATGAAATAGTTTGCTATATCGCCTGCTGATGATACAGCTACAGTATTTATTTTTGTAATTATATCACGATACTCTAACCCCATTTCCTCTGCCGGGCTGCCTGGCATAATTCCTAAAACAACCACACCTCCTTTTATGCCAGTAAAATCAATTTGCTACTGTGTCATAGGGGTTTGCTGAATTATAGCCCCAAACATAAAATCAGGTTTATACCCCCGAGTATTCATTGCAGAAAGGAAGGCATCAATCCATTTTTGCAGGTAATACTCATTATTGCAGATTATATATATATTTTCACCGCTTTTTAATTTTATGATGATATAATTTGACAAATACCATACATATAGTTCAACTTATAGTTTGAAGTATAAACATTTACCACTCAAAACTCTGTATAACAATAACTCCTCTTTTTGCTGCTTCGTTTTGAAACCGTTTGGTTGCAAAATGTGTTACCAGTATGGGCTGTATAGATACATCCCCATATCCCGCACGAACAGCATTTATTTTTTCGTCTAAATCCTCAAACACATCACTTCGCCAATCACCTTCATCAAGACGAACTTTAGATTCGCCAACTATGTATATTGCGTTTCCATCTTTAATTGCTTTAGCAAAGAAATTAATTTCTTTCCTGCCTATTTCAATGCGCACCATCTTCTCTTTTATTTCATATCCATATTTTTCCTCAAGTACCTTTGGCAGATGTCTGTATGCTTCATTTTCAAACGCATAGCTAAAGCTGCGCGATAATCCGCCTAAATGAACACGCGTATCCTGTAATCCAATAGACAGTTTTCTGACTTCTTCTTCAGTACGCCTTTGCGCTTCCGTAAGTTCTTTTACTGAATCAGTTAACGCATTAAGTCGAACATCAGTTTGCTTTTGTGCTTCAGCCAGACTTTCCACTTTTTCAGCGAGTCTATCCAGCCTCATTTCAGTTTGCTTTTGTGCCTGAGCTAATTGTCCCACTATAGCCTTCAACTCACTAAAATCCTCTTTTGTAATATGAGCATTTTTAATACGCTCATCAATGATATCTACAATCTGTTGTTTTACATCGGGGGTGATAATAAGACGTGTTGATCCTGGCATTTTTTCCTTCCTTTTTTTTTGTTGTGTTTGTACTTTTTTTACTGTCATATCATATCCACAATAAACAGCAAACTTTTTCAAGAAAAAAATTTCTAACATTAAAAAAAGTCCATAAAAAATACCATACAGTTACCATATACATTTTAACAAATACATAGTTATGCTTCTTGCATTAAAATATACCATTCAGGAAATATATTGTCAACAGGTGTTGTAAATTATTTTTATTCCTCATCATAGTTCCACATAAAACGTTGCACCTTCACCGGGGTTTGATTTGGCCCATACCCTACCTCCATGTCGCAGAATTATCCGTCGAACCAGCGCAAGCCCTATGCCTGTTCCGGGGAAGTCTTTTTCGGAATGCAATCGTTGAAATACCTTAAAAAGTTTATCGTATAGGGATGGATCAAATCCAACACCGTTATCCTTAACATAAATCACCGTTTTTTCATTTTGTTTGCAGCTGTCTATTTCAACCACCGGCTTTTCCTTTTTTGACGAAAATTTAACAGCATTGGAAATAAGATTGGTAAAGGCAATCCTGAGCATTGCTTCATCGCCTTCAATGACCGGTAATGTGCCAATTTTAAATTGTGTATGTATATTTTGCATAAGGGTAATCTCCTGTATAATTGCCTCTATCATCTTTGCAAAATCAACCCGGGTATAATTCATTGAACTTCGTGACATGCGGGAAAATGAAAGCAGGTCTTCAATAAGCTTATTCATTTTTTTTACTGAATCAGTAATGGCTGTTATATAGCTTTCACTATTTGTATCAATGTTTCCTGAAAGCTCCTGTTTTAAAAGCGTAACAAAACCTGCAATAGCCGTAAGTGGTGCACGCAAATCGTGCGAAACCGTATACGCAAAACTCTCAAGCTCCTTATTTATTTCCTGCAATTGTGCAGTCCGCTCCTGTACCTTTTTTTCAAGTTCAGCATTTATTTTTAAAATTTCTTCTTCATACTGTTTACGCAGTGTAATATCACGTGCAACACCTTCAATAGCAACAAGTTCACCCTTTTCATTGTAAACAGGCACATTACACTGCTCAGTCCATACCAGTGTACCATCCTTTTTAACCCATCGCAGTACCACCGGCTCATTAAAATGTTTTTTTTCAAGTAGCTCCTGTAATATATGCCTGTCATCCGGGTGTACTATTTTAAAACCAAGGTCAGGATTAGCATAATGGTCTTGGGGGGTGTAGCCGGTTATAGTTGTTGCAGCCGGATTAACATACGTAAAACGCGGTTGCGGTACAAGCTCATACCGATAAATCAAATCCTGTGCATTTTCGGCTATTCTTCTGAAACGCTCTTCGCTTTCTTTAAGCTTTTGCGCAATCTGCTGCATTTGTGTGATTTCTTGTGAATTTCCAGGCTCTGATGACATTTATACCTTTCTTAAGGATGTTAAGATTGTTCAGTATAATATAATTTTAGCAAACTCAAATTAATTCGTTTTTTTTCAATCATTTTTACGGTACCAGCACCTCTGCACTTGCAGGTTTAAGAGCTCCTTTAAAAGGTATAACCTGATACCTGCCGTTTATAAAATACTCAATCATATCATCGTAATGCCTGCTAACCGGATTTCCTGATTGCCCCGGTACCGTAATAATATGCAAAGGTTCTTCTTTATTAAAGTCAACAATCATACGCATGGCAGGAATCATCCACACGTCAAAGTCTTTACCCCATGTATGCATGGCTACATTAGGTGTATGCACATCGCCACCTGCCGCAAATGGTCCGCGGCTTAAAAAGCCGGCTAACATTCCAACCTCTTTTGCAATCTCATGCTTAAACCAGTACTGATGCATTTTGCCCCACTGCCAGTTTTGCTCATCACTGCCTAACCTGTCCTTACACAGAGCATACGCATCTGCAAGTGTTTTTGCCAGTATGTCCCACTTTGTTTCTACTTTATTTTTCGTTGTCACATCATCAAAAAATGGTGACTGATGTTTATACGCAAGCAATTCATCCGTTGCCGAATATGATGTCATGCTTGTCTGTAAAAACGCTTCCCACACAGGACTGCCCGCCGGTCCAAGCTCATCTACAAAAGTATTGTGCACAAAGCAATGATACAGTGCACCCATCAGCGCAGCAGATGCAGATTCTTTTTTCATGACACAGTCAAACGTTTCAGGTGACAACAGTGTAAGCGCCTTGAATGCCTTTTCTTTTTGTTTTGGCGATAGTTCCTCAATAGCAGCTATAATCTGTGTATGAAACTCATTGCCAAAAAGAATATTCTGCACGTGTTTTGCCATACGTGAATATTGGTCATTCTGCAGTTTCATCATATCTTCAAGCGTAAAGTTTTTATTGTCCGATAGTACCCGGGTAATGCGCATTGCCCGCTCATCGTTATACCACGATTGTGACAGATTTACCGGATAATCCTTATCCACCGTCCGGTGATTTGCTGTTGCAATAAATCCTTCTTTGGGATTTTCCTTATGCGGCAATGCTTCAAAGGGCACATATCCATCCCAGTCATATTGGCCCGTCCATCCCGGTGACGGGAACAGCCCTGTGCCTCTTTTGCGCTTAGGATAAAGCCCTGTTACCTGCCAGCCTATTGTGTTGCTGTCGCCATACACAATATTAAGATAGATGGTTTTTATATTTCGTAGCGCCTGACGGGCTTCATTGCAATTTTTTGCCCTGCCCAGCTGGTAAAAGCCTTTCAAAGTTTCTGCACCTCCTTCCACAACCCACGAAAAAGCAAGCCCATACGGTATATCAACTGCAGGCGGTTGCACTGGAAGCTTTGGTGGATGCGGCATTGAAAGCAGCGCCATATTAAGTAATGGCCCATGGATAGTTTCATATATCTTCACTGTATGCATTGTGCCTTTTACATTAAAGGTTTCATTTCGTGCGCTAAGCGGCAACCATTGATTTTTATACAAATAGTACAGTATACCTTTTTCTTCCTTTATATTTTCAATAAATATATCCTGGGTATCAGCCATTACCATTGTTTCGCCCCAGGCAACATGGCCGTTATATCCAGCAACAACGATTGGTATACCGGGTAAACACACGCCCGCACAATGATAGGTGGGGCATTCAAGATGCATAATAATCCACGGTGAGGGAAGTGAAGCCATCAAATGGGTATCGTTGGCCACAATAGTTTTACCACCTGTTTTTAAAGGTGACACAGCCCAGTTATTGGATGCAGGAATACCCAGTCCTGACAATTTTTGCAACGTGAGCGTTGTATTTGCAGCTTTATCCATGCGCGGCAAATCAGGAAGTATATGTGAAAGCTTGTCTGCTTCATCAAATGGAAGATCAGTATCTTTATATACCGGAAAAAGGTGACATGTTTTTTCCAGACCTATTTTTTGTGCTATGAGTAAAAACTGAAGTTCTTCAATCATGTTAAATGAAACATTTAAATTAAGAAATCCAAATATATATAGCCCATCTTCAGGCTTCCATTCTTCAGGTGTAAAGCCTGCAAGGATAAACTCCGGCGGCAGTTTTTTACATGTTTTAATGTAGGCATTAACCCCTTTTGCAAATTGTGTAAACATCATTAATCCATGCTCATCTATATATTTCATATTCTCCTGCACCATCTTTTTTGCATTACCCGTACGCATAAAGTAATCAATGGGCAGAGCGTCTGCACCTGCAAATTCGCTCAATCTCCCCTGAATTGCCATCTTTAGCAGTACCATTTGAAAAAGCCGGTATGATGCCATAACATACCCGGTAGCTAAAAACAGGTCCTCTTCGGATTGAGCTTTTATATGGGGAATACCTAAATCATCATAACGCACTTCAACCGGTTGCTTCAACCCTTCAATATGTATGGTACCGCTATACTCTCTTTCTGATGATTTAAAGTAATGCCCCATCATGGAACATTGTTGAATAAACGATAGTAGCAGTATGAATATGAATATACGTTTTATTATGTGGATCATGATACCCCCCAGGATATTATAATGTATTCACCCTACCCCCATTCACTGCTTTGATACGTTATCCTTTTTTTTGTTTGTACACTGCTTTCTGCGCGTGTACCTATATTTTTTTTAATTCAAAGATTGCTGATGCATATGAGTTTTTAAAGATTTTGAATACTATTTTTAAATCGTAGTACACATGGGCTCAATTGTTTTAAATCCCTGTGACTTTCTAATATAGAATAAATGTTCATACTACACATTTCTGATGTCAATTAAATTTATATCATATGCAAAATTTTTATAATTTCCTTGATTACATACACTTCCTGCACTACAAATATCCCTGAGATGTTTATCATTAATTATTTAAAATTTTTTAAAATCTTACTCAAAAAAATTATTGATTTTATTTAAACATACTAGTGATAGTCTTTTTATTTACATTGTTTTCTTAAATATTAAAGTATAGGAGAGCGCAATGCCCAAAGAAAAATGTTTTTGCGCTAATTGTATGCACTGCATTGTGATTCGTCAATACGAAGCTGATCCTGAACGATTTGTGCTACGTGTCCGCTGTGCCAAGAAAAAGTGGACCAAACGATCTGGTGAGGAAAAATTGTACAAATACTTTACAGTATCACGAAGAACTGTTGATAACTGCCAGCATTATACTGAAGCAGGGGATTTATACCCCTACATAAAAAATTTACGGAAAGATTTACCCATTAAAGATGAAATTTACTCTATCAAGGATTAGTATATGCTAACGTATAGCTTCCACGGAGGAATTCATCCGCCTGACAATAAACATTTTACCAATCGTATACCTTTTAAATACCTTTCTGTACCGCAAAAATGCTATATACCATTACAACAGCATATTGGTAAACCCGCTACACCTGTCGTTGAAGTTGGCCAATTTGTTGAGGAAGGCCAGCTTATTGGGCTGGCTAACGGGCTTATAAGTGCCAATGTTCATGCAACGGTACCCGGTAAAGTTGTTGAGATAGCAGAATACCATACACCATACAGTGAACATGGTCTATGCGTTGTTATTGAAGCAGAAGGATCATTTTCAACAAGCGGTAAAGTCCGTGAAAAAAACGATATTACAGCACTGGACAGAGATGTAATACTTGAAAAAATCAAGGCTGCAGGCATTGTTGGTCTTGGTGGTGCCGCATTCCCAACTGCTGTTAAATTAAATCCTCCCGCAAATAAAACCATAGACACACTGATTATTAACGGTTCAGAATGCGAACCCTATCTTACCGTTGATGACATGCTGATGCAAACACATCCAGAAGAAATCATCGAAGGTATACAGATATCCATGAATGTATTGGGTGTATCAAAAGCATATATTGGCATTGAAAAAAACAAAGTACTGGCTATAAAAGCATTGCAAAAGGCTGTAGCCAATACAAAATCAGCTACCATCACCGTTGTGCCCTTACGTACACGATATCCACAGGGCGCAGAAAAACAGCTTATCTACACAATTACCAAACGGGAAGTGCCTTCAGGCGGATTGCCCATGGATGTAAATGTTGTGGTACAAAACGTCGGTACCATATACGCAATCCGTGAAGCAGTACTCTTTGATAAACCGCTCATTGAACGATACATCACAGTAACAGGCAAAATTGTAAAGAAACCCGGAAACTATAAGGTCCGCTTTGGCACCCGGGTTATTGACATACTTGAAGAGTGTGGTGGGTTGACTGAAAATCCTGCAAAAATCATTATGGGTGGGCCAATGTGCGGGCTAGCTCTTAACCATATGGACATCCCAATAGTAAAAGGAACGTCAGGTATATTGTTTTTAGCCAAGGATGAGGTTGATGTATCACAATTTAAAGCATGCATTCACTGCGGCAGGTGTGTATCTGTATGCCCCATGAACCTTATGCCGTGTGATTTAGGTAATGCGGTTGAAAAGCAGCGTTATGATATTGCTGAGAAGCTGCACCCGTTTGATTGTATCATGTGCGGTTCATGTTCATATGTGTGTCCCTCTAAACGGCCGTTATCGCATTTTATTAAAGTTGCACAAACTGTATTAAGTGCAAAACGATAATGGAAAGTGTATATGGTATATGATACTTATAATTCTACTATTACTATAGTGATTGGAAATTGCTTCATACTATATGAATCTTAGTATATAAGGGTTTTTGAATGGAAATTAAAGACGCCGACAAGAAACGATTGCTTGAAGATCTTGTGCTATCACATGCACCGCATATCAAGGATACACAATCAGTTCCACTTGTTATGTGGCTGGTAGTGCTGGCACTTTTACCTGCTGCTGTTTTTTCTTGCTATATATATGGACTGTATGTAGCAGCAGTTATGGGAGTTAGTATAGGTTCTGCTCTTATATCAGAAGCACTGATGCAGTACTTTTTAAAAAAACCCATAACAGTAACTGATGGCTCGGCTGTAATAACAGGGCTTCTTTTAGCCATGAATCTTCCGCCACATGTTCCATTATGGATTCCTGCAATAGGTTCTGCGTTTGCTATTATCATAGCAAAGCAATTATTTGGCGGATTGGGCTACAATATATTCAACCCCGCGCTGGCAGGTAGAGCATTTTTGCTTGCATCATGGCCTGTTGAAATGACCACGTTATGGCATAAATTCACCGGCGGTTACGTTATAACACAAAATCCAATATTTGACCCATCTATGCCACAACAGTTAATAGATAGCATCAGCGGCGCCACCCCTCTTGGTGCTTTGAAAGAGGGTCCTAAGGTATTACAGGAACTATCGCTCCAAACGCAGCCGTTGTACGACTTTTTATTTTCCAAAGCAATGATTAAATCCCTTTTTATTGGAAACATTGGCGGCTGTATTGGCGAAACATCTGCATTGCTTTTATTAATTGGAGCACTGCTTCTTTTGTGGAAGCGCATTATTACCTGGCATATACCCGTATCCTATATAACAACTGTTGCACTAATTATGGGAATATACTATTACTTTCAGGGTATTCCCAATCTTCAGTATGCCATACTTTTCCATATACTGTCGGGTGGGCTTATTTTAGGTGCCTTTTTTATGGCAACCGACATGGTAACTTCCCCTGTTACAAAAACGGGCATGATTATTTTTGGTATTGGCTGTGGCATATTGGCTTCGGTAATACGTCTGTGGGGTGGGTACCCTGAAGGTGTATCATATTCCATTTTACTTATGAATGCGGTAACACCGCTCATTGACAGGTTAACACGGCCAAAAGTATTTGGTACACGATAGTAACCGAGCATAATGTTCAGGGAATTACTTATTTTGACAATCATTTTTACACTGTCATTTCGATGAACTCAATAAGGAGAGATTTTAATTTACAAGAAAAGATTTCTCGTCCTTTTGGGATTTGAAATGACAATTGTAATGTATCATATTTTAAGATGAGAGGAACAGTTATTACATGAAAGCTGCTGATATCGTAAAAGCTACAATTATTATAAGTGTTATTGGATTTATATCCGCTTTTTCATTATCATTTGTGAAAAAGATTACTCAGGAAGCAATTGCAAAACAGGAACAGCAAAAGAAACTTGCGGCTCTTACGATAGTTTTGTCCGGTTACACAGTACAGCAGGAAAAAACAGTTACCATTGATGGCAGTCCATTTACTTTCTGGATAGCAACAAAAGAGGAAAACCAGATAGTAAAAAAAGCATGGGCATTTTTAGCTGAAAAGAAAGGATATGGCGGGCCAGTTCAATCAATTGTTGGAGTTGATGAATCAAATACAATTCTGGGGTTTACCATACTATTGCAGAATGAAACCCCAGGGCTTGGCGCACGCTGTGTTGAGGTTGCATCCAATGAAACATTTATTGACCATTTTATAACTAAAAATGTTACCAATAAAGAAGAAGTATCGTGGTTTCAGGAGCAATTTATTGGACTGAATGCTGGCAAACCCATCACTATTCAAAAAAAAGGCGACTGGCATAAGGAAATGAGGGATGAATTAATTCAACATAATGCTATTACTGCAATAACAGGTGCCACCATCACCACTAAAGCTGTTACCCAAAGTATTGAAGAAGGCATACAGAAATTACATAAAGCTTTAACACTGCAAGAGGTACAATAATGGATTACTTCAGGGAATTTAGCAAAGGAGTATGGGAAAAAAATCCCATTCTGGTATTAGGAATAGGGATGTGTTCTACACTTGCAATAACGACATCTGCATCAAATGCAATGTGGATGACTATTGCAACTACGTTTGTATTGCTGAGTTCCAATATACTTGTCTCAGCTATTCGATCTATAGTGCCAATTCATGTACGTATTCCAATCTTTATTACGATAATTGCTTCTTTTGTAATTATCGTTGAACTGACTCTCAAAGCATTTCAGCCTGATGTATATAAAGCACTGGGCATTTTCATTCCTCTTATAGTTGTTAATTGTATTATATTAGGGCGTGCTGAAGAATTTGCTTCTAAAAATTCAATCATACGTTCAATTCTTGATGCCCTTGGTATGGGTCTGGGATTTGGATTAACCCTTTTTACGCTTGCTACAATCAGAGAAATTTTAGGGGCCAACAAACTCTTTGGTTACACGCTTATCAGCGGTATGAAACCAGCTATAATAATGATTTTAGCTCCCGGTGCATTTTTTACCTTAGGCTTATTGCTATGGACAATGAATGTAATTAAAGCCAGAAAGTCATGGTTTAAACGAACTGAATAGTAACTGCATGCGAGGTGACATTGTATGGAAATTAAGATATTGTTTACCATCCTTATCAGCACAATCTTCATAAATAACTATGTACTTTCACGTATTTTAGGGATATGCCCGTATCTGGGGGTTTCAAAAAAACTGGATTCGGCCATTGGGATGGGACTGGCTGTTATCTTTGTTATGACCATAGCTTCTTTCTTTACTTTTATTATCTATAAATTTGTCCTTATACCATTTAAAATAGAATACCTTTCTACCATAACGTTTATCATAGTCATTGCAGCATTGGTACAGTTTGTAGAAATGATAATTGAAAAAATATCCCCTGCCCTGTATCAGGCGCTTGGAATATTTTTACCACTTATCACAACCAATTGTACTGTGCTGGGGGTGGCTGTTCTTAATATTGAATCAGGATTCATTACCCAGGAATTTGGCCTGCTCAACTCAATAGTTCAGGGTTTTGGAGGTGGTGTGGGTTTTACATTGGCCCTAATCCTTATGGCCGGCATCCGTGAACGCCTTGAAATTGCCATGGTCCCGGAAAACCTTAAAGGTTTGCCAATTACGTTTATTACCGCCGGTCTTATGGCAATGGCATTTTTAGGCTTTTCAGGTATGAAAATTTTTTAATGAAGCGATAGTTCATGGAAATTTATTCCCCTAACGTTACCCTGCTTGCCATAACACCAAATGCTGAAAAGCTTATTGAGGAAGCAGGTCGTACCTGCTACCTGTCTCTGGACAGAATGACCAATGGCAGTGAAGCGAATTTCATCCGCCGTTGCATCATGAACGGTCACCACTCAATACTGGAACATGCATCAGCATCATTCAGGGTACTGGGAGCTTCCCGTGCATTCACCCATCAGATGGTGCGACACCGCCTTGCAAGCTTTTCACAACAATCTCAACGCTACGTTAACGAAGAAGAATTTAATTTTATCATTCCACCATCAATTGCAGCAGATAATGAAGCAAAAGCCATCTTTACTGATTTCATGGAACAGGCGCGCATTGCTTATAAAAAGTTGCGGGAACTGAGCATAAAAAAAGAAGATGCGCGTTTTGTGCTTCCCAATGCATTAGAAAGCCAGATTGTCATTTCAGCCAATTTCAGGGAATGGCGACATATTTTTTCTCTGCGCCTTGAAAAGGCAGCTCAGTGGGAAATACGAAGCGTGTGCATGCAGATGCTTAAAATTTTACAGGATGCAGCACCATCAGTTTTTAGCGATTTCATTATTGATGAAGCAACATGTACAGCTAAATCCAATCTCATTAAATAACAATATCAGCTTTCTGTAAATGAAAATCAAAGTGCATCACTCCATCCTCAAACCGCTGTATATAGGGAACGCCACACTTTTCAAAAACTTTCATCATTTTATCATTTTGCGGCAAAACGTTAGCGGATATTTTTTCAATATTTCGTTCCTTAGCAATTTTCATTAAATATCGCGCCATAAAAGTGGCTATACCTTTGCCCTGGAATTCCTCATCAACAATAAATGCCATCTCATATGTCTTTTCATTGCCATCATACGCATATCGGGCTTCGGCAATAATTCTTTCAGTGCCGGCATGCTGAATTATGCCAACTATCGACAATATCCTGTCATAATCAATATTGACGTAAGACTGCATCTGCTTATGCGGCATTATCCTGATACGCGCAAAATACCGCAGATACTTTGATTCATCTGAGAACTGATAAAAAAGTCTTCGCATCATATCTTCATCAGATGGCTTGATAGGCCTGAATTTTACCAGCAGGCCATCTTTGAATGTTTTCATTGTTTCAAGCGTCACAGGATAGTTTATGATATTTTCAATTACATATATCTGGTCATGATACACCAGACCTGCTTCCTTTGCCTGATTCAATAATGAAAGCCTGTGATTGGGATGAGCAATATCAATGAGCGCCAGCGCTCGTTCACGAATTGATTTGCCAAAAAGATTTGCCACACCATATTCGGTTACTACATATCGGGTAACGCCCAGGGTTGATCGTACCTGTTCGGTTTCTGTATGCCGTATTACAATGTTACTATCGCCATGCTGATCAATGGATCTTAGTGCTACGATAGCTTTGCCTCCACGTGAAAAAGCTGATCCAACAGCAAAATTAAGCTTGCTTTCATAACCCGACAATAAATTATCACCTGAGTAAAAGACCACTGACTCGCCGGAAAGATCAATCTTCTTAACATTCATGACACTCACCAGCTTGGGAATGCGCTGCACAGCGGTTGGATAAAGAAGGCGCATGAGCGGTAAAAATTCAAACATGGGATTGCGGTCAACGTAGTCATACAGCATCCGTGTGCCATAACAATAGCTTACCGAAACAGGCGCTAAATTGCGTATGCCCCGGTCTATCTTCACTGCTCCTGATTCAATAAGGTCAATAATCCAGTCAGAGACAACATGGCTATAAACTTTTAATTCCCGTTTGCTGTGCAGATGCTTTGCTATTGCATCAAATTGCCTTCCAACATGAAGAGCTACAACCGAACCATCATCAATAAGATTGGCAACATGCCATCCAATCTTATCCATAATTTCATCGTAGCGCTTATATTCTCTTTCAATAAGGGGGACTTTGCTTTCAATGATATAATCTATGGCGTCAATATGCACAGCTGTGTCTCCCATGGTAACGGGAACATACGGGTTGACTTCGGCTACAACTGTTTTTGCATTTTCAATAACTATATTGGCAACATCTATCGCAATTCCCAAACTCATAAACCCCCTGTGATCAGGAGGCGAAACCTGTATAATAGCAACATCCACGCCAATGGCACCGCTGGAAAAAATAAATGGAATCCCAACCAAATGCGCTGGTACAAAATCTGCCTTGCCCTGTTCAATATCTTTGCTGATACTTTCACCGGTATTGAATGTCTTCAGGCGGAATTTATAAAGATTGCTATCGGTTTTTAGATAATTGCCCAGTGTGATAAGATGTATTATCTCTAAATCCTGAAGGCTGGTTGCATCTGATTTCATCATCTGCTCAACAGTAAACACGGGCATTGCCGGGCCACTGCTTAAAAAAACACGGGAACCAGGCTTTATAATTTCACACAGTTTCTGAAAATTAATCTTTTTTGATTCATAATCATCGGTATATGTTTTTTTTAATTGCATTGTATGTTCCTTTTTGTAGTATAGTATCGATAGGTAATATATACTTTTCCGGTGCTTATCATTCTATATTATTTGGTAATTTTGTCAATTATTTAGACAGTAAACACGGTTTTTAACGGTTATTGTTATTCACTCACGCGCCATACAAATATATTTTTACTGTAACAAAGATTTAATTATTGACACAATAGCACATATACGCTTACATTAGTCTGATAAGACTTGAATATACACAGAGGTAACCACATGGAAATCAACCTTAATAATAAAGGAAATCTGGTTGAGGTTAAAGTTAAAGGCGATATTGAGATGATGTCAATCAAGGAGTTTAAAGAAAAACTTCTTACAATTGGCGAAGACAACGATGTTGATATAGCACTTGACCTGTCTGAGGTTGATTATATTGATTCTTCAGGTGTTGGCGTCCTTATTAGCCTTAATAAAATGCAAAAGAAAAAAGGAAAAAAACTGGAACTCATCAATGTCAGCCCAAAAGTTCTTAACGTATTGAAATTAAGCTCACTTGCTGAAGTTTTTAATTTATAATGGGCGATAGTTCCTGAAATCAGATCCTTTCTATGCATAATATCACAGCTTACAGAACTGGCATTGGTTTTGATGCTCACCAGCTTGTACAGGGGCGAAAGCTTATTATTGGTGGTGTGCATATACCGTATGAATATGGCCTGCTGGGCCACTCAGATGCTGATGTTTTAACACATGCAATTATTGACGCATTGCTTGGTGCAGGCAGCTTAGGCGATATTGGCACACTATATCCTGATACCAGCAATCAGTATAAAGACAAATACAGCATTGATATGCTGAAAGACACATATCAGCTTTTAACCAAACATAATATTGAAATCATAAATATTGATGCAGTCATTATATGCCAGAAACCCAAAATTGCACCCTATTCAGGTCATATGAAAGAAATAATTTCAGATGCCTGCGGTAACCTGCCTGTATCATCTATATCAATAAAAGGTAAAACAACCGAAGGGATGGGGTTCACCGGCACAGGTGAAGGCATAGCTGCACTGGCAACATGCCTTGTAATATTAAAGAATAATGTATAAAAACGTAAACCCTACCGGATAGATATCTAAAAAATCACAAATACAGGTTGACAGCTAACAACAAATTTATATTGATAGTGCATCCGGATTACGCTGGCATTTACAATAAATTATATTTTCAGACAACAGGAGCACTGCAATGATAAAAAATGACATTGAACTTTTAAAACGAGGTGTTGAAGAAATTATCCCTCTGGATGAATTTGAAAAAAAAATTGAACGATCACAAAAAGAAAACAAACCTCTCATTATAAAAGCAGGCTTTGACCCCACTGCACCGGATATTCACTTGGGACATACCGTGTTATTGCGAAAAATGCGCCATTTCCAGCAAATGGGGCATACAGTTATTTTCCTCATTGGCGATTTTACTGCAATGATAGGGGACCCTTCCGGGAAATCCCAAACTCGTAAAAGGCTAACCCGTGAAGAAGTTTTGAGCAATGCTGAAACCTATAAAAAGCAGGTTTTCAAGATACTTGATCCTGAAAAAACCATCGTTGATTTTAATTCACGCTGGTGCATGCCCATGAGCTTTGCCAATGTGCTTGATCTTACTTCACGGTATAACGTTGCCCGAATGTTAGAGCGCGATGATTTTGCCAAACGCTATAAAGATGGTGTGCCTATTTCCATACTGGAATTTTTGTACCCGTTAATTCAGGGGTATGATTCTGTGGCACTGAAAGCTGATATTGAACTGGGTGGTACCGATCAGAAATTTAACCTGCTGGTGGGACGAGATCTTCAGCGTGAATATGGACAGGAACCACAGGTTATCATGACGTTACCGTTACTGGTAGGACTTGATGGTGTTCAAAAAATGAGTAAATCGCTTAATAATTATATTGGAATAAATGAAGACCCTCAGCAGATTTTTGGTAAGGTCATGTCGATATCCGACGATCTCATGTTTTTATATTATGAACTTGTTACTGATGTCCCGCGAGCTGAAATTGAAAGCTACAAAAAAGGCATACAGGATGGCTCAGTGCATCCAAAAGACGTAAAAGTCAGATTGGCAAAGGAAATATGTGAGCAGTTCTATAATGAAGATATAGCCCAAAAAGCAAAGATGGAATTTGACAAAATATTTGTTCAGAAAGACCTGCCATCAGAGATGCCGGAATTTAAAGTGCCTGAATCTGAGAAAAAGAATAATACAATATGGATTGTAAAGTTACTGGTTTTATCGGGCATGGCAAAAACAAATGGTGAAGCACGCAGACTTGTTGAAGGTGGAGGGGTGTACATTGACGGCAATAAGGTAGAAAACCCAGATGCCGAAATTCCCTGCAGTGCATCTTTTATTATTAAAGTTGGGAAACGCCGTTTTGTTAAAATACTACCGTAACTTTTTTCCCGTTTTTACACTAATTTTTTCAGTAACTTATATCTACTAACTATGTCAGAATATAGTGATAATGAACTTATAGACAGGGTAATTGCAGGTGACACTGATGCATTTGCTTATATCATCACACGATACCAGAATAAGATTTTCAGGTATATGTACACACGTGTGTATGATTATGATGAGGCATGTGATATGACTCAGGATATTTTTGTCATTACATTAGAATCGCTAAAAACATTCCGGAAGGAATCACAGTTTTCCACATGGCTTTTCAGTATTGCCATTAATTACTGTAAAAACTACAGACGAAAGAATAGACACAGGGTATTTTCAATTAACAGCACCACTGACGATACTGAAATACAAATCCCCGATATTCGCCAAAATCAGGAAGAACTTATCATAACCAATGAATCATTGCAGATCATGCTTGAGGAGATCCATAAATTGCCTGATGACTACAGGGATATTCTTGTTTTACGGGATATAGAAGGTGAATCCTATTCCACAATAGCGCAAATGCTTAACTTAAGTATGGCCAATGTCAAAGTGCGAATTCACCGTGGGCGTGAGATGTTAAAATCACGTTTGCAGCAAAGGGGGCTTTTATGAGTCATATACCCGTACATAAGCTTTCTGAATATATTGACGGCATACTTGATGCACAGGAAAAAGATGCCATTGCATCACATATTGCAGAGTGCCCTGAATGCAGGCAAAATCTTCTGCAACTTCAGAAGATGCTTGCCATGCTGTCATCCCTTAAAACATTATCCATACCTGTAACATTTGCAACTGATACGCTGGCTCGGGCTAAAAAACAGTATTATCATAAACGGTATTACCGTTCATTGCGTGGTTCGGTTTTTGCAGCCGCTATTATACTCATAGCTATACTAACCATGCTGCCGGACTCAATAAAACATGATCAATTCATAAATCACATCACGCAGAATACCCATAACAATACCAGATTAGATTGCATCATCCCAACCAATATGGACTTAAACACCGCAATGATGGTTATACAGCAGCACAAAGCCCGCGTGCTGGATTTTTCAAACTCTTATATGATTGTGGAATCTGATGTAAACAGTTTTTCATCAATACGGCAAATCATAAACAATTATGAGAGCTATCGCCCTAACACAATATCAAATGCTGAAATTACCTATATGTCACAACAGGAAAAAACTTACCCCCCATTAACACATGCTAACAAAAAGAAGTATATTTTCCGATTGCAGCTTCGTTAAAAATAGATTTACTGTTTTTTAGTTTGTAATGCCTTAATGGCTTTTACAAAGTCATCATAAAAATCAGTTAAAAGATCGTTTTTTCGCAATTGTCTGAACTGTGGTACTTTACCCTGCTGCATCTCCTTGCAATACTGCCGCATGACATAAACAGGGCCTGCAATTCTATGAGTAAGATACACTCCATAAACAAAAAGCAGCACTGCCTGCAATATTGTAATCCCAATAGCACTGTATAAAAGAATAAGATTATTGTTTCTTATTGATTGCAGTATTCTTAAATTTTCCCTGAATGTTTTTTCACCAGTCACTACTATCTGGTTTTCTTTATCCATAAGGGCTGGCGTTGTCATAAACATTTCTATGAGGTTTTCCTGATTAGCTGATATCTGGTTAATATAATTGCTGTTCTCATAGACAAAATATAACAGTACCAGCGAAAAACAGGTTAACAGTATAATTGGTATAACAAGTATTTTTGTGGCGATAGTAACCTGAATAGACCTATCAATGAGGTAATGTTTTCGTTGCTTCAACATAATGTATTCCTCTGCATTAATTATTTTTTATATGCCCGAATAAAATTGTATGCAGTCTCTTCGGTATTTTTCTGTACTATATACTATAAATTACATTACGTCAACAATGTTTTTCGATTTAGTAATAAAACTTGACAATCAGGTAATCAAAATGCTATTATTAGCAATTAATGTACTATTGGGCTCTAACAACATTGGTTAGAGCAAAAATGAAGCAGTACATATCCCATGCCAAACTTTAATTGGGAGGAATATCTTCATGATTACCCTGAGTTTAATTGGTTCATTACTGTCATCATTTATGCTGCTATTTACTATATTTTACGGACTATATAAAAACTATCACGATAGAGTATTGCGTTATTATTCATATTTTGGCTTATGCGCATTTGGCATTCTTTTTACCATGTTTTTAACGTACGCATTCCCCAATGACCTTGATCTGACATTAGTAAATAAAATTACTCAGGCATCCACAGTATTAACTTTCTCAGCTTTATTTGTACTATCCTTAATATTCCCAAAAACTGAAAAACAGGTTCCATTTCTGATTATTGCTCTTATTCTTGTTCCTGCATATATCATAGCCTACATAGCAGTTTTTACTGATATGAATATTACTGCAGCATATTTTAAAGATGGAAAATTAGTTCGTGAATTCAGATTTTTTTACACTGTATATTTATCTGTAGCATTTGGATATATTCTTTTAGGTGTTCTTAATTTTATCAGGAAATATATAACCACAAAAGTTGAACTGTATCGCAAGCAGATGCGTTTTGTATTTATTGGTACCGGGGTTGCAATGACTTTTGCTGCTGTTTTTTCCATCATTATGCCACGATTCTTTGGTTATGTTGATCTCTATGTTTTAGGTCCATCGCTGGCAACATTTATTGGGGTGTCATCCCTTTTTTATGCAGTTATTTCATACCAGATGATGGATATCAGGTCCGCTATCCATAAAACAACCATGTATACAGTCATTTCCACTGCTATATTTCTTCCAATGTTTGCACTGGTTTATATTTATGATATTAATATACTGGGATTAAAAACTATACCTCTCTATATTATAGCATTTATCATAGTTGTTATGTTTATGGCTCTTTCACAATATATTCAACCTATAATAGATAAAGCCTTTAAACGCAAGCATTATGAATTGCAGGAATATCTGGATACATTTGTCAAAGAAATAAGTGCTATACGTGATATAGATGAACTGATTAAAAAAACGGTTTCAACTATACATAATACGTTTTACCTGAAATCAACATATTTTCTCATGTATAATAATGAGGTTCGGAGCTATCAGCTTGAATATTCAATGGGGGAATCACCTGTTTCACCTTCAATCAACCGTTTATCACCTATAGTCCGCTGGTTTAACAGGAATCAAAGGATAGTAACGTTTGATAATATTTATATGGATGAAGCTTCATTTACTGATGTACGTGATGAATTTATTCAATATTTTACAACCAATAATATTGTCATCATGATTCCTATTTACCACCGCCGTGTTTTAACTGGTATACTATGCCTGGGGGAAAAGGATTCGCTTGCAGCATACAAACCTGATGAGATTGAATTGCTATCCTTTTTATCCAATGAAACCAACATAAACCTTTCTCATGCAATAACATATCAGGAAGCAAAAAAAGAACAGATGCTGCAGCGCACAATTACCATTTCCAGTGAACTTTTAGCAAAAGCTGTTCCCGGGACATTGCCAAATATCGCAGGCATAAAATATGGTGCTTTTTATATTCCACGGCAGGGTGGCGGTATTGACTACTTTGATTTCATCCGCCCGGGCCTTCAGGGAATAGGCACTATCGCTACGGACATTGCCGGCATTGGTATGCAAAGTGCATTATATTCTGTTATCCTGAGATCTTCTTTCCACACCAGCCTCACTGATGCTCATTCTTCATACAATGTCATCCAGAAGCTTAACCGCGTTATTCATAACTATTCCCGGGGGAAAGGTATATTAATTACAGCCTATTACTATTATATTGATATCCGTAATATGCGACTGATATACACAAATGCTGGATTTCCACCAATGGAATTATACCGTGTAGAAAAAAGTGACTTTTCATCACTGGATACTGAAGGGATTCCGCTGGGATATGACCCAACCTTCAATTATGGCATGGGCCGAACCAACATACTCAGAGGAGATATTGGTATTCTGTATTCCAAGGCATTGATTACATCTAAGAATTCCCGTGGTGAACAATTTACCTTAGATCATGTACGGACTATAATAAAGGAATATCGCATGAAAATGCCATCCGACATTGCAACCATAATACAGGATGAGTTCAAGGCATTTATGGGAATAAGTTCTCCTGAATCAGATATCGTAGTAATTATTTTTAAATCATACTAAGTGTAACTATAACGATTCAACAAGCATCCTCAATCCCTCTTCAACTGAATAGCGTGGTGTAAATCCTAATTCTCTTATTATTTTTGAAGGATCAGTCACTGATTCTTTTATATCCCCAGCACGTGCTTCAGCATAATTAACTTTAATATCCTTATTGTATATTCTTTGCAATATGGCTATCAGTGTGTTCAAATCAGTAGCTTTTCCATATCCAACATTATAATAATGAAAACCTGAATGTATTTTTTCCAGTGCCAGCATATTTGCCTGAACAACATCCTTTACATAAATAAAATCCCTGTATTGTTTCCCATCCCCAAACACCGTAATATCCTTACCCTGGGCAATTCTGCTGGTAAAAATTGAAATAACGCCAGAATACGGTGATGATGGATCCTGTCGCGGGCCAAATACATTGAAATATCGCAACGAAATAGTAGTAAGGTTATATAATTCGTTGTATAAGCGCAGATAAACTTCTGAAATATATTTGTCAGCACCATACGGTGATTTTGGCAATACCGGTGAATCTTCACGCTTGGGTATTTCAGGATGATCTCCAAAGATAGCCGCTGAACAGGCAAATATCACTTTTTTTACTCCATAATTCCTGCTTGCCTCAAGCACATTCAATGTACCTTTGGCATTTGACTCAAATGTTGCATGCGGATTTTCTATGGATTTTTGTACCGAGGCAACCGCAGCTTCATGAAATACCGCATCACAACCTTTAACAGCATTTGAAACTTCCTCATAATTAGCTACATCACCTTTTACTATCTTCAAGCTTGAATTATGATTGTTTTTCATAAATGAAAGGTTTTCCTTTTTACCCGTAGAAAAATTGTCAAATACTATCACCTCATAACCTTTTTTAACACATTCTTCTGCAATATGTGAACCAATAAACCCCGCACCACCGGTAATGCAGATTTTCATATAAGATTCCCCCATCAATTTGTTTTTTTCGTTTAATGATTACAGGTAATACTTACAGTTTCAAAATTTTTCTATCATATATTTATAATCTTTTCAAGCAAAATAATTTTACATAAAAATAATTATGATTTTATATCTTCATAATATATATTGTTGTTAAAAAATTTTTTTAAAACCTTTTGCGATAGTTAACCAGTATACATATCTTTCGTGAAGACATACCTT
>DYLU01000085.1 GCA_020721905.1 Leptospira biflexa
GGCAATGAAGCTCCTGTACAGGAACTATCGCCCCGGATTCAAAAAGAAACACCCAAAACCGAAGCACTTACTGAAACACCGGTTGTAAAAAAAGCTGAACCAGCAGATGCCGTAAAAAAAGAAGAAAAAAAGCCCGCCGTTACAGCAACTGAAACAACACAAAAAGTTGATTCTAAAAAAGGATTTAAAGAGGATAGTAAGCCGCTTCTCAGTATTACAGAGGGCGCTTTCAGATATTCCCGAATTCCCGGCATTACCATTAAAGAAAATAATGAACAGATTATTGCACAAACAGAAGAAGAAAAAAAAGATACAGATACTAACCAAAAGGGTTTATTTGGTCTAAGCAAACAGGCATCTGACCGCATGGCAAAAATTATTTTAGTAGTGATTATTGTTTTTGTTTTTATCCTCTACCGTATGCGAACCAGAGAAAAACGAGGAAGCGTATTGCGTAGATTTCCAAAATAATAAAAAATATGAATATTCAATGAGGTGTACATGGCACGAGGATTAGTGTATAAAGATATCTTTATAATATGCATCATTGCATTTTCGGTTGTGCTTATATTGCCTACAATTGGTAAAAATACATTGCAGATTGTTATGAGCCAGACAGCAGCTGAACAGGATGTGCAGACGATTAAACAGCGATTCCCTGAATCAAAGTATAAGATTCTTGTTAAAGATAAAGAAGTGTTTGTTGAAGGGTACAATCTTAATGTAGCAGTAATGAATGAAATAAAACGCTACCCTGCTGTTGTGGATGCCAAACTTTTACCACACTGGGCTGAGAAGGCGTTGCTAGCAAAAAAAATAAATCTGGGTCTTGATTTGCAGGGTGGTTCGTATCTGGTGCTGCAGGCAAACTATCACAAGATAGAAGAAAAAACAGGGAAGCCTTTAACAAATACTGAGAAGAACGAAATTACCGAGCAGGCACTGGAATTGCTAAGGAATAGAGTTGACAAGTTTGGCGTGGCCGAACCTTCAATTAGGCCAAAAGGCAATGATGCCATTGAAATTCAACTGCCCGGGGTTAAGGATCCGGAAAGTGTAAAAAAAGCAATTGGTACCACCGGACGTGTTGAGTACCGGCTTGTTGATGATGCCTATACTCAGAAAGCCAATCAGTGGCTGAAAGAACACTTTGCAGGCAAACCGCTGCCTGAGGATCAATTAGAACTCAATAAGCTTACCGACACAATTAAAAATGCAATAGTGCTTTCTGATTCCTTAGAGTTATTATATTATTATGAACGCAATCCGCAAACGGCAAAATTATTTCCAGCTTACCCCATTGTCCTTGAAAAGAAGGTTGCGCTGGCAGGCAGTGACATAAGCAAGGCATGGGTTGCTCCTGATGAATACCAGCAGCTGGCAGTTCATTTTAATACCACGCCGGAAGGCGCTGCAAAATTTGCAGAAGTTACCAGTGAAAAAAATCACGGAAAGAAGCTTGCAATAGTTATTGATGATAAAGTTCGCAGTGCACCATCAATACGGGTGCAGATAAATACCGGGCAGGCAATTATTCAGGGTGATTTTACGTATGAGGAAGTTACTGCGCTTGCACGAATTATTAAAGAAGGCGCATTGCCCGTTGATTTGAAGATAATAGAAGAGCGTACGGTGGGTCCAACGCTTGGTATCGATTCAATTCAAAGCGGAGTAAAAGCGTTTATTGTTGGCATTGCAGGTATAATGCTGTTTATGCTGATTTATTATAAATTTTCCGGACTAATAGCCGATATTGGTTTGCTTATTAATGGCATATTCATGTTAGCGTTACTATCATGGTTGGGATTTACACTAACGCTTCCAGGTATTGCCGGTTTTATCTTAACAATGGGTATGGCAATAGATGCCAATGTTATCATCTATGAAAGAATAAAAGAGGAGCTTAGAAACGGGAAAACACCACGAGCAGCAGTGGCTCAGGGTTTTGGAAGGGCATTCTGGACAATCTTTGACTCAAATATAACCACATTGCTTTCAGCATTTGTGCTGTCGCAGTTTGGAACCGGTCCAATTAAAGGGTTTGCAGTAACCCTTTCTATAGGTATTATCAGTTCTATGTTCGTTGCGCTGTATATTACAAAATTTATTTTTGAAACAATAACATCACGTGGTTCACTGAAAAAAATAAGTATTTAAGGAGTGGCACCTTGGAAAAGATAATTCTTTTTATAAAATACAGATTTATTGCCTATGCAATTACAATATCATTAATGGTGATATTTTCATTACAGACTTATCGCAATGGTGGTTTTAACTGGGGCATTGATTTTGTTGGTGGCATTAAGATTGCTGTAAAATTTGAGCAGGGGGTTGATACCGCACAGATTCGTAATGTTTTGACCCAGAATAAAATCAGTGCTGTCATCCAGCAGGTTGGGAAAGATGAGGATAATGAGTATCTTATTTCTACCAAACTTGCCAGCCATGCCGAAAATATTGAAGAGAATACCAGAGAACTGAAAGCTGTTATTCAAAATAATTTTCAAAATGTTGAAATTTTAAGTATTGAAACTGTTGGTCCGGCAATTGGTAATTTTCTTAAAAAATCGGCGGGTAAATTAATTGCTCTATCCATTATAATCATGACGCTGTATCTGGCATTCCGGTTTGAATTGAAGTATTCCATTGGCGCAATGGTTGCGCTGTTACATGATGTTATTCTTTCAGTTCTCTTTTGCGGATTTGCCGGTATTGAGATTAATATACCGATAGTAGCCGCTATCCTAACCATTTATGGTTACTCGGTAAACGATACCATCATTACATTTGACCGTGTGAGGGAAAATTTACAGATTAAAACCAGGCAGACATTTATTGACGTGATTGATAAATCTATAACCCAGACAATATCCCGAACGCTCCTTACTGCACTTACCACGTTATTTGCTGTATTTGCATTGTATATGATTGGTGGTGAAGGTATTAACGAATTTGCCACTGTTCTTCTGTTTGGTATAATCATAGGAACATATTCATCTATGTATATAGCATCACCGTTTGTTCTGTACTGGGAAAAACTGACATTAAAAAAAGCGTAAGCTTATGCCTTTGCGGTATGCCATTATCCTTATTGTGTGTATTGCATCATGCTGTAATGTCTATGCCAGGCAATCAGATAATCCCTATAGTTATAACACCATAGCAGGGTTTGCAAATCATCTTGTTGAACAAAGGGAATATTACCGCGCTTATCAGGAATACCAGCGGTTATACTATTACTATCCTTCATTGTATCCGTATGATGCCTTTTTTATTGCTTCGTTGTATTGCCAGTATCAGGGAAAACAATACCAGTCAGTTCTTGAAAAAGTGAAAAAGCATTCCCCAATAACCCTTCAGGCCTTTATTTATGGTTTTGACAGTGAATTCAGCAGCATGTCGTTTCCATCATGCGTAATGGATTTGCAATGGCCACAGGACGCAGGTCCAGTTTTTGAAACAATGATACTGAAAAGAAAGCTTGCATATTCATTACTGACAGTGGATAATTACAATGAGCTATCATCCTATATGGCACTTGCAAAAGAATTTGACCTGCAACGTATATACCAGTACAGCAGGTTTATACAAAAAAAACTGAAAAATCCTTATGCTGCATTGGGGTGGGGGATAATTCCAGGTGCGGGTTATATATACAGTGATACTACCGAAAATGGCATGGTAGCGGCAATAGTTATTGGTGTTTGTGCCGTGGTGACCTATTTTGCAACAGATAGCGGTAACAGTGGTATTGCGTTTATTACCGGTGCTGCTGGCACATTTTTTTATGGTGGCAGTATTCTGGGTGGATACCTGGCGGCAAAAAGGACAAACAACCAGATTATGAAAGAGTTACATGCATATTTAGACGAAGAATTGAAATTTGCACATGACAGAGAAATTATTTTTAACAGATATGGAAAGCCAAAAACACAATGAATATATGGCTCTTGCACTAAGAATGGCTTTTGGCAAATTAGGTGTAACTTCGCCAAATCCTGCGGTGGGAGCAGTTATCGTCAAGAATGATACTATAATTTCAACAGGTTCCACTCAGGCCTATGGTATGGATCATGCTGAGGTTGTTGCCCTGAAGAATGCAACGGGGAACCTTGCTGGTGCTGCAATGTATGTAACGCTTGAGCCATGCTGTCATTGGGGTAAAACCCCGCCCTGCACTGATGCAATTATCAAAGCTGGCATAACAAAAGTAATTATTCCTGCACTTGACCCAAACCCTGCTGTTAGCGGCAAAGGGGTAAAGACGCTGCAGCAGGCAGGCGTTGAGGTGGTGTTTTTACGCGAGTTTTCACAGCCAGCAATTGATTTAATACGGCCGTTTAAAAAAAGTATTTTGCAACACAGGCCATTTATTATTCATAAGGCAGCAATATCACTTGACGGCAGAACGGCAACAGCCACTGGCGACTCAAAATGGATAACATCACCGGTTTCAAGACTTCTAGTACACCGGCTGCGTGGATGTGCTGATACCATCATAGTTGGCAAAGCTACCGTTGAAAAAGATAATCCAGCCTTAACCGTGCGCTACAATGATTTCACACATGAGGATGAAAAATTTTATGAATCCAGACTCTATACAGTATCGGGTTATTCCAATAGCTTCATCAGCGGGCTGCTTGAATTATGGAAAACCGATGTAACTCATGATTTGAAAAAAATTGTAATAGGACTGCCAAAAAAATTACAGGATATAAAGCTTGCCGGCGACAGCAATGCTTATTTTTTTACAACTCAGAAAGAAAAAAATGATCTTTTTAAGCGGGACGATTATGCCATTATTGCCAGGCTTATTGAAAGCGGGCACATTCAGTTTTTGCAGTCAGATAGCGGTGTAAAGCAGGTTCATGAGTTGCTTGACATATTACATACAATGGGTTCAATGATTGCAGTGCTGGAAGGAGGGGCAACCGTTGCCGGCTCATTCTTTGATTCCGGCGAGATTGACCAGTGCATGTATTTTTACAGCCCAATTCTGGTTGGCAGGGGGAAAAATGTCATTGAAGGGAAAGGCAGACAGTTTATTCATGAGTCTATGGCTCTTCATGATGTAACCAGTATATTTTTAGGGCATGATATTCTTGTATCAGGGTATAAAGAAAGCTATCAGTTTGAGGCGGTATAAATGTTTACCGGTATTATAGAAGAAATTGGCGTGGTTCAATCCGTCAGGCAATCGGCAAATGGGAAATTAATTTCCATAAGTGCCCGTACGGTTCTTGATGGCACTAAAACCGGTGATTCCATTGCCATAGACGGAGCCTGCCAGACTGTAACAGCAATTGGCAGGGATTACTTTACCGTGTTTGCTTCGGATGTAACGCTTGGCATCACCACACTGGGTTTATTTAAAACCGGGACTCAGGTTAATCTTGAACGTGCCATGCAGACGCAGGGACGCCTGGGTGGGCATCTGGTGCAGGGACACGTTGATGCCACCGGAAAAATTGTTTCACTGCACAAATTGCCTGACGGGCTTGCCGTTACACTAACTGTGCCCGATGGCATCAGTAAGTTTATTGTGCCCAAAGGTTCAATTGCCATTGATGGCATATCACTGACGGTGGTGGACAAAAAAGATTCCATAGAACTTTACTGTATCCCGGAAACTATCGCCAATACCACACTTGCTCATAAAAAATCAGGAGACATGGTTAATGTTGAAGTTGATATTATTGCAAAATATGTGTATTATATGATTCACAATATACAGGATGGCGATAGCTCATTGGAAAAGAAGCTTAAAGAAGAGGGATTCTGGGTATAGTAACGTTTACGATTATTAAGAATTTTATAATAAAGAAAGGCACAGATTGTCACATTATTTCAGTACTATTTATTGATGTTCTGTGGTAAGTGGCAGCAAAATTTTTTCCCCATTACGGTTTGCTGATACATAAATGGCATGAATTACTTCAAGAGTTTTATACCCATCATATCCGCCTGAAGTAACTTTCTGGGGTTTGTGTAAACATTGTTTTGCTTCCCTGTACAGTTTAACAAAATAGTTTGGTTTGCCTTTTGGTGTAACCTCAAATCCTATCAGGTCATTGAATCCTTTGTAAAACCTTGATTTTTTAGGTTTATAAAGATAAAGGTAGCCGTTACCGATAACTATCCTTCCCTTTGTGCCGGATATCTGCAGTTCAAACATAAAGTAATCACGGTAACCGCCAGCTTCCAGTGTTACATGGATGCCCGAGGTGGTAATGCAATGAGCTATAGCATAGTCTTCGTATAGTGAATCCTGTGAATACTTTGTGGTGCATCCCTGAACCTGTGCTATGCTTCCAAAAAGATATTGTACAATATCAATTAAATGGGTACCATCATGAAGAAGAGGTCCGCCGCCTGAGCCTGGCTGATGCGCTTTTGACGGGGTTAAGACAAAACCATGCACCGAAGATATGTGGCCAATTTCATTGTTGTCTATAAGCTTTTTTACATAATTGTAACGGTAGTCATAACGCCGTTCATGGTTAATGATGAGTGTTGTATTGTATGCGTTGCATGCGTCAATGAAGGCTTTTGCCTGTGTCAGGTCACCGGCAATTGGTTTTTCACATACAATAACTTTTGCGCCATGCTGTGCTGCTGCAATGCCAATTGGCGCATGGGTGTGTGTCCACGATGCTATAATGACGCATTGTGGATTTTCCTGTTCTATGAGCATCCGGTAATCGGTATAACAGTGTGATTGAGGGATTCCTGCAATCTTTGAAAAAGCGTGCAAGCGTTTTTCATTGATATCGCAGGCATGGGTTATGGGCAACGCAGCAGCTTTTGTGCCGCCATAGTGGGTACACGGCTTATATCGCAAAGGATCATTTTCCAGAAGAAAGCCAATCCTGCCACACCCAATGAGAGCAACCACAGGTTTCATGAAATTCTATAAAACAGGTAGATAGGTATTAATTTCATAATCGGTAATGTGGCGATTATACTGGTCAAGCTCATAGTGTTTGTTCTCTATAAATAGTTCCACCAGCTTATCGCCAAGTGCATCGCTCATGAGACTGCTTTTTTCAAATAGTTTCAGCGCATCAGAAAGGTTTGAAGGCAATGACTTTGCGGTAAGATTTGATCTTCCTTCATTGAGATTATGAGGTTTTGGCAGTGGGTCGTTATGCTCAATGCCTGAAAGCCCTGCGGCAAGAATAGCTGAAAACAGCAGATATGGATTGCATGCAGGGTCCGGGTTTCTGAGTTCAACTCTGATTGAATTTGGGTTATCAGTTCTTGATGTGGTAATGCGGATGAGTGATGATGGATTATTGATACTCCATGACAGGTCAATGGGAGCCTCAAATCCGTAACATAACCGTTTGTATGAATTTATCCACTGATTGGACAGAGCAAAAAATTCAGGTGCGTGTTTCAATAATCCTGCTATATAATGCTTTGCAATGTCTGAAAGCATAAATTCATCGTTACTATCGTAAAAAATATTTACTTCATTTTTGAATAATGACTGATGAATATGCATACCACAACCATTGTACTGTGATAGCGGTTTTGGCATAAATGATGCATAGATATTATTGAGCTGAGCTATCTCCTTGGTTGCAGTTTTAAATGTCATGATGTTGTCAGCTATGCTCAAAGCATCATCATGGCGCAGGTCAATCTCATGCTGGCTGGGTGCGCCTTCATGATGTGACGTTTTCACACCAATGCCCATTTCTTCCAGTGTAAGGACCATCTGGCGGCGGATATCGCTTGCAATATCAAGCGGGGTCAGGTCAAAATAGCCTCCCAGGTCAAGAAGCTGAGGTGATTCGGAATTTTTGAATAAAAAGAATTCAATTTCAGGGCCAACATAAAATAAATAGCCTTTGTCAGATGCTTTCTTAAGATTTTTATACAGAATGTACCGGACATCGCATTCATAGGGGGTCATGTCAGTATTATAGATATAGCAGAACATGCGTGCTACAGAATTGCTCTTTGGTCGCCATGGTAAAATTTCAAATGTTTCAACATCGGGCATGGCAATCATTTCTTTTTCGGTTTTACGTACAAATCCATGTATTGTAGAACCGTCAAAGCGCACTCCTTCCTCTAAGGCATCCTCAAGTTCGTTACTGGTTATGGCAAAACTTTTTAAAAAACCTAAAATGTCAGTAAACCATAGCCGTATAAATTTCACATCATTATCATGTGCTGTTTTTAAAATATATTCGCGATTATCCACTATCGTATACCGTTCCTCTTGATTCCATGTATTGAAGCTGTCCGTATAACAGCTTCATAATATTCTTCTCTTGAAATTTTTCCTTCGGCCATTTCTTCATACAGCAGTCGCAGGAGCAGATAAAACATATACCGCCTCCTTTGCTTTAATATATGCTGCTGTTGTATTAATCGGCCTGAAGGTTTAATGAAATTAGAGGAAGTATGGCTTATTTTGTCAATTAAAAGCTTATATATATAAGCAAAACAAATATGATAAGCAGAAGCACAAATAATGATATTATGACATATGTTAACTTTGAAAAACCGGCATCTTCATATGTTGTTGAAACAGCTGATGGTTTTGGCGGGGATTTTGGTATAGATTTTTGTGTTAGTGGGCCATCAATTATGGGATCATAGAGGCGCAATTTAACCTGACGTTCATCTTCAATACACTTTCCATAAATACCAGGACCTATACGGGTAAGTATTTCAATGGGCTCGTTCTTCCCATCAGATTTTATATCTATAACTTCTGTAGCTATTGGCTTTATATGATTTTCAACGCGTAATCCCAACAGATCAATGAAATAATTTGCTCTGTCGGTATTGGGTATTATCTTTGTCATTATTTTATCACCAACTTTTAATTCGTAGATAGGTTTACCTTTTACAGGTGCCAGTATTGGCTGTATATTCAATATAACAGCGCCTTCTTCAAGTTCGGATTCAGCCGTTGATGATTTTTCTTCAGGTTGTGTGTACCTTTTTTCTTTTGTCTGGGCAAATTCTTCAGCAGTCACTTCCTGGATACTTGTTTCCAGTACAAGGTTTTTATCATGTATAACCCTGTTAATGGTATCAAAAAGAAATGTATCAATACTATCGTAATCATAATTGTTAGCATAGTCGTAAAGCTGGTTTGTTTTGGTGTCTTCGGCTGCAATCTCCTTGAAATTATCCATTATTGAAGTGGTTAAATTTGCGTTAAAATTGCCTTTCCATTTTAGTTCCAGAATTATCTGTTCATATTTGTCCCATGGAAGGTGAGGTTCATTTTCATAGATATTGGAAAAGGTTGAAACGGCAACGTTGTATGTATCAATATGCCTGTCCTGATTAAAGATAATTATAAAAAGCCCATATAAATTCATTGAAAGGGCTTTGAAACGCCCTTTTATAATAATTAAATGATCACTGAAAAGATTGTCATTTTCGCTTTCTATAGCCATACATTATTCCACAAAAAATGTTTGTATATAGTATGTATCGACACGTATATATATTTTACTATAAATCTTAATAACTATCGCTCAATAAAAATATGTTATACTCAATATAATGACATAGATTATAATAATATTGTCAATATAAAAATTTTTTATTTGATTAATTTTACAAGTATATTGTTTATAAATCTATTTGGATAAAAGAACAGTGTTGAGGAATCCTATGAAAGGAATGGAACTGCTTACTGACCTGTACGAATTGACAATGATGCAGGTTTACATGAAAACAGGTTTAATACAGAAATATGCAATTTTTGATATGTTCTTCAGAAAGAATCCTTTTAATTCCGGTTATGTTGTGTTTGCCGGATTGGAACAGCTGATTGATTATCTGCAAAACCTTTCCTTTTCAAAGGAAAGCATTGACTATCTCTATTCATTGCATATTTTTTCCGATGATTTTCTGGATTATTGCAAATCGTTTCATTTCACCGGCAGCATATTTTCATTTCAGGAAGGCGATATAGTTTTCCCTGAGGAACCAGTAATCAGAGTGGAGGCGCCGTTAGGGCAGGCTCAGCTTATTGAGACGGCATTGCTTAACTGCATAAATTTCCAGTCGCTTATTGCAACAAAAGCAGCACGGGTATGCCATGCTGCAAATGGCAGACAGGTTATTGAGTTTGGTTTGCGACGAGCTCAGGGGCCTGACGGCGGACTCAGTGCAAGCAGGGCTTCCTTTATTGGCGGGTGTATTGGTACATCAAATGTTTTAGCCGGGAAAATGTATGACATGCCGGTTAAGGGTACTCATGCACATAGCTTTGTCATGGCGTATGATAGTGAAGCTGAGGCGTTTGGCAATTATACAGATGTATTCCCTGACAGCTCAATATTGCTGGTGGATACCTATGATACGGTACATTCGGGTATTATTAATGCGATAGCTGCTGCAAAAAAGCTTCAGAAACAAGGAAAACACCTTGCAGGTATCAGGCTTGACAGTGGTGATCTTGTCGATTTGAGTAAAAGGGTGCGAAAGTTACTGGATGATGAAGATTTGGAATATGTAAAAATCGTTGCTTCAAATGACCTGGATGAATTTCGTATTGATGAATTGTTGCGACAGGGGGCTCCCATCGATGTCTTTGGAGTGGGCACACGGCTGGCAACCGGCTATGGTGAATCAGCCCTTTCGGGGGTGTATAAAATGGCTGCAATAGAAAAAGATGGAGCATCAATCCCAAAGATGAAAGTATCAGATGAAATGTCAAAAGGCACTATTCCTTCAAGAAAAAACGTATACAGATACTATACTTCAGACAATACCATATGTTTTGATATTATTTGCCAGAATGATGAGGTTGTACTGGATGGTGATGTGTATGATATAAAGGGCACCAGATTTACTGTTGATAAAGATCTCATTTCACGATGCATGCATATTCCTGTTTTTCAAAATGGAACATTAGTCTATCAAATGCCTTCACTACAGGAAATTCAGCATCATTGCATTGCCAGCATGC
>DYLU01000086.1 GCA_020721905.1 Leptospira biflexa
TATGAGGAATATTACAGGAAGAAGTATTCAGCAATACTTGAGTGGGTGTAAAAAACTAAAAAAGGGGTCAGAGCATCAGTACCGAGAATAATTGCTACATCACTGAATCAACCGCCTGACGGTTTCAGCATCAAGATGATGCAGATGCTGAGTATTCTTGATGCTTCGTGGTATAAGCGAATTAATCTCATCAATTTTATCTTTAAGTTGAACATTGCGTGCAAGGTCAGAAGCAACGATATTTTCAAATTCAACCTGAAGACGTTGCAAACCTGTGATACTGTCAGTAACAAGATTTTTTAACTGCTCTTTTTTATGGACAAGGGTGTTCTCATCATAACTATCGCCCATAAATTCTTTTAATACAGGCCTGTTATTATACTGCGTGGAATTAATAATGTTCAAAGCATTGGTGTCACCTGCTTTTTTGTCATCTAAAAGCATACGAATACCATCATCTATAACCTGATAGCGTGAAAGTGTTGTCTGAATATCTTTGATCTGGTTATGAATTTCATTAAGACGCGCCATCACTCTGTGTTCAATGTTGATTTTATCATTGGTTACTTTATTTTTATTTCCTGATTTGTGTTCATCAACATTTATAGTGCTTTTTAGCTGATGTGCGGACTGCAAAATAGCATCGATACTAACTTTCATATAACCCTCCCTGATTGCAAACTCCTTGCTGTTTAATATATTCCGTATCAAGGAATTTTGTCAACAGTAAAATATAATGTGACATAAAAAAATCATATTATAGTTATCGGTACATGAAAAAAAATTATAAATTAAAAAAATTTTTTTAAAGTTTTTGCAATTCAGGCGTTTTAATAATTAGGGCGATAGTAACCGTTATAAAAACTTTGCTGTGGAAGGAAAATTATGAATACAAAAAGTGAATTGCCGGTTCAGCGTTGTATTAATGGCCAATCGATTGATGATCTGAATGATGCAGAGCTTTTGGCTATTTTACTTGGCACAGGAGTTAAGGGGAAAGATGTTATGGAATGTGCTTTTGGGCTCATACAGCACTTTGGGGGTGTACATGGTATTTATCATGCAGGATTACGAGAGATAGCTGCCATGAATGGAGTTGGAATTGTAAAAGCGGTGAGGGTTAAAGCTGCAATGGAGCTTGGCAAACGTTTAATAGCACCACGCAATTATGAAGAATCAATTGACTCACCGCGTATTGTGTGGGAATGTCTGGTGGGCGAAATTGCCTGCAGCAAGCAGGAGGAATTCTGGGTCATGATACTTGACAGTAAAAACAGGCTAATAAAAAAAGCAAGGATATCAATTGGCACAATCTCAGAGGCGCTTGTTCATCCCCGTGAAGTATTCAGGGATGCAATACGTGAGGCGGCATCATCGGTTATTATTGCACATAATCATCCTTCGGGTGTGCTCAAGCCTTCGGTCAATGATATTGAGATAACAAAACGAGTAGCGCAGGCTGGTGCTATTGTTGGCATACAGCTTCTTGACCATGTCATTGTTACCGATAATGACTACTTAAGTTTAAGGGAAACTGATGAAACATTGTTTATGCAGTAGCGATGCGATTTGCCGCTGAATATTTCTCACAAGTATGGTGTCAGAGCCCTAAAAAAAGGTAAAAAATTCCCTTGAAAAAAAACATTCTGCATTATAAGGTTGGATTGTTTTATACTCATGGGGTCAGAGCATATCTGCCATCTTATATTCAACACATGTGTTTTAAAGACAATAAAGAGTCAGAGCAAAAGAATTGAAAATATACAAATTTTGTTATAGGGGGTAATAACATTATGAAACGAATTTTTAGCGTTCAGGTTCTGCTTTTTATACTATTCACAGTTTATTCTACGTATGCAATAGATATCAAACCCGGTAGCTGGATTATTGTTAATGTTCCTGCTGCAGAAAATTCTTTAAAAACTGTACCGGTTAAACTATATTTTCCAAAAAATTATTCCAAAAGCAGTCGCACAGTTATTGCACTGCATGATTATGATGGTTCTATGAATAGCTGGCAAAATAATACAAATATTGCTTACTATGCCAATATGTACAATATGATTATAGTATGTCCCAACATGCCCCGCACGGTATATGAGTCCCAGTTTTTTGATGAAACAAAAGTAAAATGGAATGAGATGCCGGCAGCGTTATGGATTGGAACCATGTTAATTCCTTATCTTAAAAATACGGCAGGCTTAAAGATTGATAAAAGTTCTCTGGGTGTATGTGGATTTTCTATCGGAGCACGTGGGGCACTTCGTATAGGGGAGCTGTACAGTGACACTGTTGGTGCCATTGCCTGTCTTTCCGGATATTACGATATGCTGGCTCATATTAAAAATCACATGTTTGTGGCGGTGTATGGAAAATATAATGATAATACTCAGCGCTGGGCTGCCTATGATAATGCAATTGATGATGCAAAAAATTTAAAAAGTGTTGCAGTATTTTTAGCTCATGGCAATAAGGATTCACGTGTGCCAATGGAGCAGAGCTTTATGCTGGCCTTAAAGTTAAAACAATTGCAAAAGGAATATAAAAGCGGCTACAATTTTACCTTTGTTGAAAAAAAATATAAAATGCATGACTGGAATTTCTGTCAGTCTGCATTGCCGGAGATGATGGCGTTTTTCAATGAAAACCTTAAATAGATAGCGGGGTGTATTATTTAGTGTGCTGAAATGCAGACGATGGAATGTTAATGCAAGTGAGCATAAAATAATGAGTATTAAACAATATATTACTATAGCTTTAGTGCTTGTGGTTATTGCTGGCAATGGATGTACAAAAAAAGGCATCCGTACCGGCCCGCTTGTCTGTACCATGCATGGTATTCATAATTGCTACAATAAAAGTGATATTGCACAGTGCATAGGAGTTGATGAAAAATCTATAGACGATTATTATATATTCTCTGAATCAGTTAGTGGCGATAGTTATGCAAATGAATCAAAGCTCAAATCACTGGTGTGCGATAAAATTGTTGATGAAGTTATGCTCCGTATACAGATGATTTATACCAATAAACAGTTCCAGCGATGGCACTTTACCGAGATGTCATTGCCCGTTATTTTCAGGACATTTGTACAAAAAGAAAATCATAAGCAGATGGTGGTGATGGGTTTTGTTAAAAAGGATGACCTGTCCGCTAAGGCTATTATATATTATCTGCCGTTAGAATACAAAATGGACATTATTGGAAGAGAAAAAAATAATTACAAGCCGCAGCCTGATTGGTAGTAAAATAGCTTGACAAAATATGAGTGAACGCTTGTTCTATAATATATTTTAAGGGAGAAGACATATATTATGCTGACATTAGGAATGGATATTGGTTCCATAACCACAAAAGCGGTTGTTCTTGATAATAAAAATATTATTGGCAGCAAAATTATATTTACCGGATTTAATGCGGTAATGGCTGGTGAAAAAGTAACTCAGGAGTTATTAACGCAGCTTGGCTTATCACTGGATAAAATTCAAAAGATTGTTGCCACCGGATATGGCCGTAAAAGTGTTGTGTTTGCTCATAATAATATAACCGAGATAACGTGCCATGCAAAGGGCGCTCACTTTCTGGATAATTCAATACGTTCAATCATTGATATTGGCGGTCAGGACAGCAAGGTTATCGTTATTGACGAACAGGGTAAGGTGAAAGATTTTGCTATGAACGATAAATGTGCAGCTGGCACGGGGCGTTTTTTAGAAGTGATGGCGCGGGCGCTTGAAGTGGATCTTGATGAATTTGGGGAACTATCGCTTAAAGCTAACAATCCTGCTAAAATAAGCAGTCTGTGCACTGTATTTGCGGAATCTGAGGTTATATCGCTCATAGCAAAAGGCGAAACACGTGATAATATCATAGCTGGCATCCATCAATCAATAGCATCACGAATTATGGCAATGGCTAACCGTGTGAAAATAACAAACCCCGTTATGATGACGGGTGGTGTGGCAAAAAATATTGGCGTTGTTAAAGCCATAGAAAAACTTTTAGATTCACCGGTTAAAGTTTCAAATGATGCACAGATAATAGGGGCACTGGGTGCAGCACTGTTAGCTGCAGAAAATTAATTTACTTTTTCCTTTTAAGAAAAAGTTTTTCCCAGTATTCAATTTCTTCACTGCTTAATGATGGATTTTCTTCTTTTTCCGGAGTTTGTGCCGCAGTATAATCTTCTATGGTCTGATTTATAAAGTTTGCAAAGTCTTCACTTTTCATTGTCCGCGTTTTAAATCGGCTAACAAACTCAATAATATCTTTATCGCTGGTAACTACTGTTGTATTGCGCGGCTGGATATCTTTCCGTATGAATTCTTTGATTAAAAAATCTGCTGAATAGTGTAATGAGTAATATACGTCGATATTGGCAACTTTTTCGCTTTTAATGGGGATCTCAAGGTTCTTCTGACCATCAAAAACAACACGTATATGTTTTCCGGTAAGCCTGGCAAAAGTCTTTAAAATATCTAAAAGTTCTTTTCGGGCTTCAGTAAGATTATCCTGAAGCATGAGTTCTTCTAAATGGGGAAATTTGTATATTAAATTGTAGCCATCTATGAGGTAGGTCATTGCAATGTACCTTTTTTTATCAGCTACTATTGTAATTACAATATATGATTTTATCCTGTTACCTTGCCGATTTAACTATATAAATACAAGCACTTTTTATGAGTGATGATTAAATATTTTTAACACTTATTTCATAAAAATGATTTTATTGATACCAATAGTATACAGTCATGATACACCGGACTACTATAATATACACATATGCATAGCATGGTAATAAAATTACGGTTGCAAATTAATAGAGGAATATTGTAGCATCTGCAATTATTTTTATTGACTGTTGTTCAGTTTTATGTATATAAAAGCATAAGTGTGTATATGATTATACAATAAAAACCGAAAAAATAAATAGATAGATATTTATTAAGGGAATAACGGCAATTATGAATGAAAAAAAATATAATTTAGCATATCTTGAGCGACAGCTCCATAACCTTTCAAAGTTAGTTGAGATAAATAGAATCATAAACTCAACACTTGACATGGCCAAACTTTTTACCATTATTATGGAGATTATAAAAGAGATTATGGAAACGGAAGCCAGTACCTTATTCTTATATGATGATAAAACAAACGAACTTGTGTTTAAGGTGGCACTAGGTGAGGCTGGAGATAAGTTACAGGAAAAATACAGGGTTAAAATGGGGCAGGGTATCGCGGGATGGGTTGCCAGAGAGAGGAAAGGTGTTTTTGTCAACGATGTATACTCAGATAACAGGTTTGATCCAAATTTTGATAAACAAACAGGTTTTACAACCCGCTCAATTATATGTGTGCCGTTGTTATATAAGGGCAAGCTTTTGGGAGTAATTCAGGCAATTAATCCTGTAAATAGGCCCTCATTCACTGATGAAGATATGCATCTTTTCATGGCATTTGCTGATCAGGCAGTATTGGCAGTTCAGAATGCTATTTTCTTTGAGCATGCTATTGAAGAAGCCCGCATGCGCCATGAATTGGAATCTGCACGTTCAATTCAGCATTCATTACATCCTGCAATTTCCAAGGATTTTGGTTTATGTAAAGTAGCAGCACGATATCTTCCTGCACGTGAGGTTGGCGGTGAATTCTATGAATTATCGTACCAAAAAAATACTATAAACATAGCGTTATGTGATGTTCACAATAAGGGAGTGCCCGGTGCACTTAATGCATCACTGGTTAATGGAATAGTAAAAGGTTTAATGCATGTATATGAAAATGCAGTGAGCCCGGTATTTATCAATACATTGCGTATGGTTAAGGAGCAAAATTTGCAATTTGTTTCTTTATTCTATGGTATGATCAATTTACATTCACGGACACTTACATTCATGAATACCGGTGAAGCTTATCCTATCCTGATCCGTGACAATATTGCGCGGTATCTGCGTTTTTCATATACACGGGATAATAAAAAAATTGTTGTTAAACTTAAATCAAATGACATGTTTATTATTGTCACTGATGGAATAGTGAATTGTAAAAATCGCAATGCACGCCTTTTTGGGTTAAAACAGGTAATGGACACATGCTGCCAGCATGATGAACCATCTCAATGCATAGATGGGTTGCTTACAAAAGTAAAAGAATTTATGCAGGGATTAGCTCAACGGGAAGATATATCAGTTATTGCAGTAAAAATAAAATAAATACGAGGCTTTTAATGGAATATGTTTCGGTCATTTTATGCAGGAATTGCGGTTCAAGATATGTTGAAGTGAATGAATGGACCAGCGATAATAAGGCAGTGCTTCACTGCCGCACCTGCGGCAAAAAGGAAATTGTTGAGTGGTTTACATTAGGTCGATGTCAGGTGACTCAATCTGAACTGCAAAAAGCCCGTGATACAAAAGCCAAACCCGGAAAATATGAGCGGTAGTATTGTGCTGGTTATTTCCTGATTCTTTGCCATAGTAACTGAATATAAAAGAAAAAAAGACGCAGCAACCGTGTATAACGCCACGGTCGGGTAATGATACGATAAAACCAGTCCAGACCTTTTTCCATAAAATATGCGGGGGCCTTCCGTTTTTGTCCGGAGATTATATCTATGCTACCACCAATGCCGATAAATACAGTATTTTTAAACTGGTTCTTGATTTCATAAATCCATTTATCTTCCTTTGGAAAACCAAGCCCAATAAGTATAATTTGTGCTTCGGATTTGCGCATTGCTTCAATGACGTTTGCAGCTCTTTCTTTATTGAAATAGCCGCCATGTCGGCCTACTATGCGGATTTTTGGGAATGATTTTTTTATATTTGCATAGGCCTGTTCAATAATCTCAGGCTTTGCTCCCACCACAAATATAGTCAGCTCTTTTATTTCGGCTATGCGGATCAGATCCATGAGAAAACTCATGAAATGAATTCGTTCTTTTAATGGTTTCCCTAAAAATTTTGCAGCCCATGGAAGGCCTGCACCAACGGCAATCTTTAAATCAGCTTTTGATGCGATGACATTGAGGTCATTGTTCGTTATGAGACGATGTAGCTTATAGGGGTTAAGCGCCATGACATGGTGTACTCCTCCTTCCTCAATCATGCGCAGTACCTTAACAACAGCCTGCTGGCAGGTGCAATTGTGAATCCCAATGCCTAAAATATTTACCAGGTTAACATCAGCTAATGATGTTTGATTATATTCTAAAATTAAATCGCGATCTTCTTTATATGAATCGTAATACATTGCATCTTTTATCATCTATAAAATCCTCCCAAACAGTTAAAGAAGATAGTTTATATAATAGGGATTATGTCAATAAAAAAATAAAGATACAAGGATATATGAAACAGTAACAAACTATCAATTAATATAATAATTAATAATGCTATAGTTTATCACAGTGAATCATACATCAGAGACGGTTATACGCAAAAATTAAAAATTATAAAATTTCAGTTATTGCAAGAGTAATAAGAATTGCTGATGTATGTAATATCCTAAAACAACAGTCAGGCCTTACAAAAAAAGGCACTGGATAGTATATATCAGGAAAACAGTAAATATGATACTGAGTTGTTTGATGTGTTGTTTTAAGATGCAATAAAATTGTTTTGACTTTGCATAAATAGTATAGTTAAAATAATTCACAATATGTGAGTATAATACATGTAATAGCAAGAGTTATAGTTATAAAGAGGTGATGCAAAGTGTTGTAGCATATACAATGAGGTGTTACGGTGGAACCTGTACTTACAACTTTGATTAAAATATTTGATTTCATAGCTAATGTTACCGAAGTTGGGATTGTTGTTATTGACAAAGAAGGTTATGTGGTTTTTGCTAATGACTATTTTTCCAATGAACTGTGCACAATACCCGGGAAAAACCTGATAAATAAAAAATTTATATCAAATGAGTTAATTCCTAAAGAAATAAAGAATATTCTTAGTAATAATGAATTATTAATGAATAAAAAAGAAACCAGATTTTATACTCATACATTAGCACAGGGCACATCAAAAGTTACTTTTAGAATAATACAATCAAAATTTAATTAAGATGAAAACATCTATATCTTTACTGTATTTATAAATATCAGTAAACAGGTTTCTCTGATTGAGAAATTAAAAAGTAAAGAATACAAATACCGCTTTCTTCTTAATAACATACCGTTGGGATTGCTAACTGTTGAAGCAAAAACCTTGAAAATTAAAGAAGCAAATAAAAAAGCTCTTGAACTGCTTGAAACGAGGGATCCTGCCTATTTGATTGGAAAAAAATTATATGAAGTATTGCACATCAGTGATACACATATTTTTGATATGGTAAAAGCAAATTTAGAAAGTATTGTAAATTATGAATGCAGGGTATCACATGATGAAGAAATATATATCACATTGCATTTTACACCAATTACTTTACAGGATGAATCAAATTATATAGTAACAATTAACGATATAAGCTCATTAAAAAAAGCACAGGAAGATTTAAAGCTTTCGCATAGTCAGATACAATATCTGCTTTCAGCGATTGACTCAATACTCATTGGGGTATCAAAAGAGGATATGATTACTCACTGGAACCGCACTGCAGAGAAGGTATTTGGCATTTATCAAAATGAAGCTATTGGTAAAAACATTATTGGTTTTACAATACCATGGGAATGGGACAAGATATATATTGGGGTAACCAATGCAATAATTGAAAAACGCCCAATAACTTTACCTGATGTCCGGTATGATTCAGGAGATGGTCAAAAGCGACTTCTTGGTATCACTGTAAATCCTGTAATGGATGAAGAAGGCAACCTGTTAGGATACCTCATTTTTGGAAGAGATATTACAGAAAAAAGGATTAACGAATCAGAAATTTTACAGGCTCAAAAGTTACAATCAATTGGGCAATTAGCTGCAGGTGTAGCTCATGAGATCAACACTCCTGCCCAATATGTAAATGACAATCTCCATTTTATTAAAGATACGGTTAACGATTTAGAAAATTTAATGCTAATGTGCGATTCACTTTTTTCAACATTACACACTGCTAAACAATTACCGGATAAACTGCATCATTTACTGAATGAAATAGATGGTATAAAGCAAAAAATTGATTATGATTATTGTAAGTCAGAACTGCCAAAAGCTGTAGAACAGAGCCTTGAAGGTGTAGGCAAAATTGTATCAATAGTCAAATCATTAAAAAGCTTTGCACATCCTGATACGCAGAGAAAAATTTCAATTAATCTTCATGCCCTTCTTAATGATGTTATCACAATTTCAAGAAATGAATGGAAGTATATAGCTGATTTAGTTACGAAGTATAAAGACATAGATATTATGGTACCATGTTATCCCAATCAGCTGAATCAGGTTTTTTTGAATATGATAATTAATGCCCGTGATGCCATTCAGGAAGCAATTGATAAAAAAATCCTTGAACGTGGTGTGATTGAGGTTTCAACCAATACAAATTTGGAGTATGCAATTGTTTCCATTAAGGATAATGGAACTGGAATACCTGAGAATATACAGTCCAGAATATTTGATCCTTTTTTTACAACCAAAGAAGCAGGCAAAGGGACAGGGCAGGGACTGGCGATAGCTCATTCAATAATCTATGAAAAACATAAAGGAATGATACGTGTTGAATCAGACTATGGGAAAGGGACTACATTTTATGTGTATTTACCATTACATGAAATTTTACTTGAGGTTTGATTATGAAATCAGTACTTTTTGTGGATGATGATATAAATTTGTTACAATCATTACAAAGAATATTGCATAAAATGAAAGGCACATGGGCCATGGATTTTGTTTCTTCCTCAAGTGAAGCTTTAGCCTTGTTAAAAACAAAGAAATATAACTGTGTAGTAGTTGATTATAAGATGCCCGGTATAAATGGATTAGAATTATTGAAATTTGTTGCTGAATTGTTGCCTGAAGCAAGAAAGATTCTTTTATCGGGTCAGGTTGATGAAGATGTCTATGCAGAAGCTAAAAGCATAACCGATAAGTATTTACCAAAACCCTGTCAGCCTCAAGAATTGGTGAAAGCGTTAGAAGAATTATTGCAGTGAAACAGAAACTTGTCCCGGAGGACATGAGTATATGAAAAAATCAATATTGCTTGTTGATGATGATGTCAATGTTCTGGAAGGTTATAAGCGACAGTTGCGCAATGAGTATGATGTTACAACATTTTCTTCTGCACAGGAGGCTTTAGCCTATATTAACGCAAACAGTAACGTTGCAGTTGTAATATCCGATTACAGGATGCCCGGGATGGATGGGGTGGCCTTTCTTGAAAAAGTTAAAGAAATGTTACCAGATGCAGTAAGGGTCATGCTATCAGGTCAGGCGGATTTACAGGCAATCGTTGATGTAATAAATAAGGGGAACATATTCAGATTCTTAACCAAGCCCTGTCAGCCCGATGATTTAAAAAAGGCCATTCAGGATGGTGTACGGCAATATGAATTGATAGTTGCTGAAAAAGAGCTTTTGGGGAAAACATTAGCAGGAAGCATAAAGATTTTAACTGATTTATTAGCTCTTGCCAAACCCATTGCGTTGGAACGTTCACGACGATTAAAAACAATTGTTAAGTTAATCATAC
>DYLU01000087.1 GCA_020721905.1 Leptospira biflexa
AATTAAAGTAACTTTGTTCCCATCACATTTGTAGAGTTCAAAATAATCCATAGTAGGGAAATCCAGATCAAAGAACCAATGGGACTGTGAAGACCTGTTAGAAACTGTGAAATAAAACCACCATGAAGATTCTGAATACCCTTTATTAATGCCTTTTGTGGTATTATCTTTGAATTTTGTCAGTGAACCATTTTTTATTATATCCTCTGCGGAAAGCTGTGAGGTTGGATCCTCCAAAATACTTAAATATGGAGTGGTATCATAGGTATCCTGAGTATCATCAAGTACTACAGTACCCGCAAAAGCTTGAATCGATGATAGTACCATCGTTATTACAATAGCACCTATCCAGGCTTTAAAAGACACTACATGGTAAACAGTACTTTTTATTCCGTTTATCATGGTGAATACAAATTGTTTTAACAATATATCAAATACTCTTAGATATTTCTTTATATTCAATTTGCCCACATTCATTTTGATTACTATATTATTCCTTTATACATTATATCTGATTGCAAATCGATTAATATAAATTGAATAATGCACACTGTTCACCCGAGAAGCTTTGGGAGTTTATATATTTCATTAATCATTCACTATTTTATATATTATTGCTGATAGTTATAACAAATCATTTTATTTTCAGATTGTTCTGATGTCAAGGGATTATTATCAAAAAGGACAGACGTTTTATTCTTTCCAATGCAAAAAATATCTACACACCTTGACATTTCATCAATATTTCAGTATAATACTATATACTATAATACTACAGGAGGATAACAATGCAAAAAAAATATGGGTACAATTGACAGGTTATTAAGAACAATAATTGCTATAGTAATTATTGTGCTGTACTTTACCGGGCAGATTACAGGTACTGCAGCTATTATACTGGGTATTCTTGCCGTGGTTTTTTTATTAACCAGTGCAGTCAGCTTTTGTCCTTTATATGTCCCACTGAAGATTAATACTAAAAAACAATAGTATAACTAACATAAACTTAAAACACATTTCAGGATTAATGACTGTATCATTGAATACCCCGGCAAAAAGGGGTATTCAATTATTGATTTTATGCAGGTTTTCCGGCAGTACGATAAGCACCCTGCGATATGCCATTGCCAGCCCATAGTATTTGAGATAGTAACTGCAAAGAAATAATCTCATTTGAAAAACACCGTACAGAACGACGCGCTTTCAATGCATATTCCACTGAACTATTCCCATCATACAGAGGTTTTGGCAGAATAATATCAGGTTTCATAACTTATCTCACTGCTTAATAATAAACGGCATCATTTCACGTGAATAGATTAAAAAATATAAATTGCAACTTGACAAATCACCATATACATCAACTTATATATTTTTAAAATATTAGCATGCACTTTCAATACACAAGGCTGAGACAGCTCTACGTTAGTGTTTATCATAAAGCTATTTTTTTCAATTAATTAAAACAATTTTCAGGAACTATCGCATGAAAAAAATATTTTTTGTAGTGTTACTATTAAGTATAACTATACCTTTATTTGCCACAGTACAGTATGATGATGAAAGAATTTTTACCCGCGCACAAATAACAAACATTGAAAAACACCGCATAGCAGGCGACGATTCTTACCCGCTTTATGAAACAAAAATCCATGTTACTATCCTTGATGGTGAATTGAAAGGACAGACAAAGGTAGCCACCTTTCGAGGAGAACATGACCTGCCAAAAGACATGTTTTATAAAGAGGGGGACGTTGTATTCATTGGCATATCCAAAACTGGATTAGAAAACACCCCCGCATATATATCATTATATGATATTGATAATACCACTATGATTATTATTCTTACAATTCTTCTCATATTATCTATTATACTGATAGGTAAAACAAAAGGATTTTTTTCTTTGTTAGCTTTAATAGCAACCATTTTGCTACTATTTTTTGTATTAATACCCCTGACACTTAAAGGTTATCCTCCTTTACCATTAGCGATAGTTATTGCCATTATATCCACTGTGATAACATTGCCGGTAATTGCCGGATTTCGTAAAAAGACACTTGCTGCTATATCAGGAGCATCTGCGGGGATAATCATTGCGTCTATCCTTGCATATATTGTGGGAAATATCATGCATCTTTCAGGATTTGTTACCAATGAAATGCTTACTGTATTTTATGTGGCCGATACATCTATTGACTTACGTGGATTAGCACTGGCAAGCATTATCATATCTGCATTAGGTGCGGTAATGGATGTATGCATTTCAATAGCATCAGCAACAGCAGAAATTTATAATGCAAATCCTGATTTATCCCGCAGAGATGCATTTAAATCAGTACTAAATATTGGAACTGATATATTGGGCTCTATGGTTAATACACTGGTCCTGGCATATGCCGGAAGTTCTTTGTCATTAATACTGCTTATCTCCATGCGCATACAACCGGGAATGCCGGTATGGATGATATTTAACTACAATCCCATTTTAAGTGAGATAGTTAAATCAATTGTCGGCAGCATTGGTATGTTTATATGTATTCCAATCACTGCGTACATTTCGGTCCATTTATATGGAAGAAAGGATGGTCCCCGTTAAATTTATTATACCCCACCATTTACAGGTGGGGTATAATAGAAAAATTATCTTTTAAACAACCTGTTAATTTCATTTTCAAAATTTTTCATGATGATATTACGCTTAACCTTAAGAGTTGGAGTCATTTCCCCGGTTGCCTCAGTAAACTTTCTGTTTATAATCACATATTTTTTTACTCTTTCATACTCTTCAAGTTCCCGGTTTGCCAGCCGGATATCCTCATCAACCAGGTTTTTCAGCTTTTCATTCTGAATAAAGTCATCTCCAACACCAACACACATTCTGGCCGCACCCTGGCCAAAGAATACAAGTTTTGACTTATCGTATGGTATTTCTTCCTTGTCAAACATTTCAATAAAAACATCAAATTTAGGAACAACCAGCGCACCAACAAACGGCCTGTCATCTGCTATGGGGAATACAATATCAACATACCGGGAAACGGAAAATAAACTTTCAATCTTTGCTGCAGGAACGTTTTTTCCGGTATCAAGAACCATTATCCCTTTTTTCCTGTCCACAATCTTGATATAACCATCAGGCCCCATCTCTACAATATCCCCCGTTTTATAGAAACCGTCTTCAGTAAATGCCTCTTTTGTTGCCTCGGGATTATTCCAGTAATTCAGGAATATGTTATTACCACGCACCTGCCATTCACCATCACTTGCCACACGCCCTTCTACACCATTGCACACCGGCCCAACATAGCCAGGCAATACCTTATGCGGCAGGTTCAGATTAACGGTATTACATGTTTCAGTAGCACCATACCCTTCATAAATCCTGACCCCCATGGCCATAAATACCTTGCACAAATCTGCAGGCAGGCTGCCTGCTGCTGAAAACGCAAACCTGAATCTGCCACCTAATTTTTCACGTACCTTGCTGAAGACAAGCTTATCAACCAATTTGTATTTACATGCCAGCCACCTGCCAACACCTTCTGTAAAATCAATGCCTTCCGACATATCAACAAATCCATTTTTATCTGCACGTGCTTCTGTAAGTTGCAACCCTGTTTTAATTGCAAAATCAAAGATTTTCTTTTTTATGGGGGATTTAGCAGCCATATCACGCATTGCCATGAAAATGCGCTCATATATTCGCGGAACCGACATAAAAACCGTTGGCCTGAAAATTTGTAAATCCTCAACCAATGTCATAGGCGACGAGTATGCAATTGTTGCAGCAGCCATCATAGCAGTACCGTGGCCACATTCACGTTCATACGTATGTGCAAGCGGCAAAAATGAAAGCAACACATCATCTTCCCGATATTCCGGAACAATACGCAAATCCCTGCAGCAAGCTGCATTAATACTGAAATGGGTATGCACAGCACCCTTTTGCCTTCCGGTGGTGCCTGATGTATACACAATAGTCATTGGGTCAAGTATGCTAACCGATCGCCATCGCCGCTCATAGGCAAGCTTATCTTCGGCCAGCAGTTTAATTCCTAAATCCCTTACCTGCTGTAGCGATAAAATACGTGAATCATTGCCTTTGTAATCATCTTTCATTATGATGATTTTTTCCAATGCTGGCATTTCCTGTATTGCACTCAGTGCCCGTGACAGAATCTCTTCATCCTGAACATATAAAATTTTAGATCCGGAATCATTAATAATAAAACTCATCTCTTTTGCCGAAAGTGTTGGATACACACATACAGTGATACCACCAGCACATAGTATTGAATAATCTGCCCATAACCACTGTGGAGCAGTATGAGAAGCTATAGCAACACGGTCACCTTTTTCCACTCCTAAGCTCATCAGGCCACCTGTTAACTGTTTTACTATAATTCCTAACTCGGCATAGGTTATGGATGTTGTAGTATCCGGACCGGTTTTCCACCATTGTGCGCGCCGGGTACCAAACATTATTGCATTCCTGTTCAGCAATTCAGGGAATGTAAGTTGTTTTATATACCACTTATATATCATAAAAAGCCTCCTTGTAGTTAATAAGTAAATCCGGGGAATACATAGCATATTTAATTACAATAATATATTATTTTGTATATGTCAAGTTGAATATTATAATTGTTGTTTTATACAGAAAAAATTTTTACTGTATAATTTCTAAAACTCACAATAATAACAATAGATTAATTGTGTTTAGTATGCATAGTAAACATCTTTTTACTGGTTGATAAAAATATTCATTGATAAAAAATAGTCTGCAACATTCAATTGTGGTATTACTGTATATGATTCAAACTGTTTGTTCATCATACCTGATATAGAGTACCCGGATAATGGTGATTGCTACTATGAAGAAAATTGTATTTACTATCGCATTTATGATAGTATCAGTTTTTGTAATTATGTGGTGTTCGTGCAGTTTGGGACAAACCACGCATGCACAGCCAATACGTTTTGTGGTTACCAGTAACACATCGCCGGATTCGCCCTATGAAGAGTATAATCAAAAGCTTATTAACACATTGCTATCCATTAATAAAGAAAATCCCGTGTTTACCATGCATTGCGGGAATATCATTCATGGCGGATCATCCAGTATGGGTATTAATGTAATTGATATTGAAAAACAATTCCAGCAATTTTACAGATTTGCAAAGAAACTTAACAGCATCCTGTTTACCGCATGCGGCCCGCTGGATACATATAATGATTCAACAGCTGTCTATACAAAATTTACTCAGAAGGATGCATGGTATTCCTTTAATTATGGCAACAATCACTTTATTGTATTATGCAGCAATAGCAAAACATCGCTTTCTATTTCAGACAGGCAACTGTCCTGGTTAAACGAAGATCTGAAAAAACATTCCCATGCGCATATATTTGTTTTTTCATACTTTCTGCCGGCTATTCACTTCACAAAGCAGCAATGTGCAAGTGATTCCCACCGGAAACTGCATGAACTGCTGTCTCAGTATACTGTTAAAGCTTTTTTTGGAGTGGAAGGACTTACTCAATCAGTAACTATCGGCACTATCCGGTATTTTCCTGTTCCCTGTGACAATACGTATGCCAATACATATAAAAAAGCAATACGCTATTATGTCGTTGACTTTGACGGGCAATACATTACCGTTGTACCACGATATTTTTGAAACAGATAAGGTTATACCATGCAACGTGAAATAAAATTTGATTCCATACATGAATTTATAAATGCACTTCATGCCAGCAATATAACCAGAATTGCGTTTACACAGATTAATGAAAAACGCGCGGTTGAAGTTAAACCCGGCACATTACAGGTTGCTGATGTAGTTATTGCTGAAATACTTGCCTATAAAGATGCAACCATATATAAATGCAAAATTGAAAATACTGATTTGAACAATCTCTATGCAATGCTTGAAGATGAAGGTTTTGAATTAACCAAACGAAACAGGAATATCACATAATCATGGAAGCGATAGTTACCGTTGAAAACCTCACCATTTCATTCACAAACCTTTATGGCACAAGCTATGCAGTACGGAATCTGTCACTGTCCATACCAGAAGGCAAAACATTAGGCCTTGTTGGTGAATCAGGTTGCGGTAAATCCGTAACTGCATATTCAATTCTTAATTTGGTGCCCAAACCAGGACATATTGAATCAGGCACTATCACATACAATTCCATTGATCTTTTGCACTGCCCTGATGATACACTGAGATCAATCCGCGGAAAAAATATTGCCATGATATTTCAGGAACCCATGACGTCACTCAATCCGGTGTTCACCATTGGCTATCAGGTGCAGGAAGCAGTTGAGCTTCATTTACAGTACAGCAAACAAGAGGCAAAAGAGTACACCATTGAACTTTTAGGCAAAGCAGGCATTCCCAACCCTTCACAGCGCTACTATGCATATCCCCATGAGCTATCCGGAGGTTTGCGCCAGCGGGCTATGATTGCAATGGCGCTATCTGCTCATCCTGATCTTTTAATTGCCGATGAGCCAACCACCGCGCTTGATGTTACCATACAATCTCAGATACTGGATTTACTGCTTACACTGCAGGCTACCGAGCACATGTCCATGCTTTTAATTACACATGACCTTGGCATAGTAGCAAATACTGCAGACTATATTGCTATCATGTATGCCGGTGAGATTGTAGAATTTGCACCCACAAAAGAGATTTTTGACAATCCCCTGCACCCATACACTCATGGGCTTATGAACTGTATTCCATCATTGCAAAAAACCGCAAAGCGATTATATACCATCCCCGGCACCGTGCCCATTATTTCACAACCACCACAGGGCTGCGTCTTTCATCCACGTTGCTCCTTAGGTGATGGTGAATGTTTAAAAAAACCTGTCGACCTGCTTGGAAGAAATAAAGGCCATTTTGTGCGATGTATTAAGGTGTAATAGAAACAGGGGCAGGTTTTAAACCTGCCCCATTTAAGGTTTTAATATGCCAGATTTATATGGTAGGTTTTCTTGATGCCGTTTAAGATTGTCTGAAATTTGTTTGGATCTTTTTCACGGGTAGTCTTTAACAAATCAACAACTTCAGCTCTTGTCAATACAACATCATAATGTTCGCAATGAGCCAATGACTCTTTGCCACATATATTTCGGTTAATACATGTTGAACAAATTGAATTTCCCATTGTGTCCTCCTTATCTATAAACATAACGTTTATATTCAATTAGTATGTGCTTTATATATGAGCAATTGCCGTGCCAATTCAGCAAAACCTGTATGTATTTTTTATACTTTAGGGATTTTTGAAGGTTTTTCGGCAAAATTTTACATTTTTTCCGTCAATAGTTAACGTTAAGCCAGCATCATGCCAAAATCGTTGTTACATTTTGGGGCGATAGTTACCGTATATTGAACATTTATGATAATATTGTTTATATTTTTACAGGGATTGCTGCTTTTTTTGTTGAATATTAATATCAGTGTATCATTTTTACAACATCATCCGAGTATACTGATAAGACCAATGCCAGCAAGTATCACCAGTGCTGCAATACTGTGTTTCACTACATTCCTTTCACCAAAGAAAATTGAACCAAAGACGATACCAAAAAGCATGCTGGAGCGCTTTACTGAGATCATATAACTTACCGGAGCTATCTCCAGAGCTAACATGTGAAATGTTATCATTATGCCCTGTGTTGTGCCTATGAGGATAACGTCTTTTGTAAATATATGCCTGACATTATCCACCACCATGGACCATATAAGCAAAATACCTGCAAGAATTGTAAAATACACTGCTCCAAAAAATGAAGGGCTTGAATACATTACGCCCATCTTACCAAAGTTTGCTGTTATGCTGTATAAAAATGCTACTGCAAGCATAAAAAGCGAGCCCTTATTGGAAAGGACAACTTTAACCGGTTCAAGAAAATTTTGTCCGGGTTTAAAGTACAGGCTATATGTTCCCCCTACCACACATACTATTCCTGCCAAACCCCATATTGTAACCTTCTCACCAAGCATAATATACGAGGTAAGGATAAGTAAAAGCGGGGTGAATGCTAAAAACGGTAATGTGCGATACATTGGTGAAATCTGCAACGCGCGCATATACAGTACCAGTGCAACCACCTCAAGCGGCGGGGAAAATATAAAGACACAGGCAATGCGCCAGTCAACGGCAGGAACTCCTTTCATGAGAGCTATCGCCCACAGGACCGGTAATGAAAACAATATGCGTCCTGCTGCTATGGTAACCGGATTTATCCGCGGTACATTTTTTACCAGAGTATCGCCAATGGCTAAAAAAAGCGCACATGCTAATGCATAAATGACCCAGATAAAATTCATGCAACAATCCTTTACTATAACTATTCTTTGTTTTGATTTATCATTGCAATGCTACACTACATAGGTAAGTATTAGATATGTCAATGACTTGATGAATTTGTAATAATCATATTTTTCGGGGTCAGAGCAAAAACCTGCCAGGCAGTCTGTGCAGGCATTCATCAGATCTATGATTAAGCACTGCAATCTCAAGGTGACTTGCTTGCTGAAAGAGCTTCCTTCCAGGTACTTTTTATTAAAATAGTGCTGAATAGTGTTATTTGCCGGCTCCCTGACTACTGTTACATTGCCGTATATGTCATATGCAAAATCCCACAGAAAATACCCATTCATCCCGCCCATTATTCGCAGGACTATTTTTCTATTGCTTTTAAAAATTTATATTGGCTTATTAATATAAAAATATTAACTATTATTATGATTTAATAATTAATTGGTAATACGCAATGTATTATAACACCTAATATAAAAACAATAAATAGTTGAGACTTGAAAAATTTCTGTAATATTTTTTTATATGTTAATTTTGGATTATTACTTATATAATATTCCATTACCTTAGTTAAAGACTCTAAAATCAATAAATTAACAAAACTAATGAAGATATATACTTGCCACTTTCCTAATTTTATTCCTTTAAAAAACAAGTTACCCTTACGGATAATTAAAATATTAATATTTAACCATACAAAGCTTATATAATATAACATTAAATACTCAATATTATTAATACTATATTTCCCCATATATTTAATTTATTCCTTTATTGTATCATAAATAAAAAATGGTATATAACCTATTCTAGATATTGGATTGATTAGTGTATGTATATCTGGTGGCGTTCCTTTAGTAATACCATCGATTATTCCTCTACTTATCATATTTATCTGTAGCCCGTACCGGATCATCATATTTCCAACCACTGGTATTGATTGTATTGCAACTGGTATCAACGAACTGTTTTGCAACCCTGCCCTTGCTGCTGATGCCAATAATCCTCCATACAACGATGCCTTTATCCCTATATCCGGGTATAGCGCCGCATCCATTATCATCCCTGCTCCCGCTATCCCTGCCTTCGTTAACCCGTATGCTAAAATCCAGCATCTTAAACAATCATTGCTCTTTTCTTTCTATCGTAGTTTTATTCTGTCCCTGCTATAATTTCTTCTTCTTTTTATTTATATTGTATTGAAATAACTGTCTATTTTTTCTACAAAATTTATATTTTTTTGAAACTTTATCGCTGTTGCCCACCCGTGTATAATCCAGCCCTATCTTCCCCCCTATGCTATTTTTTATTGATTTGAGCATATTGGTTTTACCGGTACGATTATATCGAACGTAAAGATTACCATTTGACTCATATACTATATCCGGAAGGCCATCCCCATTCATGTCACGCAGGGCGTAGGTGGTTCTGTTACCATCTTTTGTTATACTCCCCCCACCATCAATGACGCAACAACGTAATCCGGCATGAACTTAATAAAAAAACCGGTAGCAACTTTTCTCCAGGTTCATTTTAAAGTCAGTAATACTTCTAATGCGATGTATTGCCGGCATTTCGCATTAGATGACAGCGCGTAATTTAAACCTTCATGAACTTAACAAAAGAAACCACACAACCGCAACCACTCCATCTTTCTTTCTACTATGATAGAACTGGAGCAGTAGAAACCTTCACTCGTATAAACGCCTTGAATGGAAGTCATAATGAGATTGTGTGATGTATGAAGAAGCATTCCTCACACATTATCGTTGCCCGATGTATTATTTATACAAGATGACTAAAAAGAAAATTGCACAGAATTAATAAAATGTAACTATTCAGAACCTGTTGGCATAAAATGCCTGTTTTCAAAAAGCCCCTGC
>DYLU01000017.1 GCA_020721905.1 Leptospira biflexa
TAAATCAGTATTAATCTGCCCCGGGCAAATTGCATTAACCCGTATACCGGCACCTGCAAGTTCTTTTGCCATAACCTTTGTGAGCATAATAACGCCCGCTTTGGAAACAGAATAGGCACCATTGAACATAGCGGGAAATTTTCCTGCCCGTGATGCGGTATTGATTATGGATCCGCCCTGTTTCATGAGCGGCACAATGGCTTTTGAAACCCTGAATGTTCCATGCAGATTTACATCAATTGTTTTCATCCAGGCTTCATCATCATATGTATGGATAGCACTGGGAACACCAAGTGTTGCACCTGCATTATTACAAAGGATATGTACACACTCAAACAATTCAGAAACCTTCGCAGAAAATTCATCAACCGATTGTATGCTGGTAACATCACAGGACACTGCGTGTGCATTAACTGAGTATTCTTTCTGTAACTCTGAAGCCAACTGCTGCATCTGGCTTAACTGACCGGCCACCATCGTTGTATCGCCAATGGTGCCTTTACCTAAATCGGCTATGATGACATTAGCCCCATGTTTAGCTAGTTCGCAAGCAATTGCAAAACCAATCCCCGTTGGCTTACCAGCACCTGTAACAATCGCATTTTTATTTTTCAGATCAGGATACATGACAACCTCCAATAAATCGATATTGACATATCATATTATACTCTTTATGTCAACTATGATTTATTAGTTACGGTAATGATAGGTTGAGCTTACTCTTATTTTTCCGGTTTAAACCTTTTCAGTGCAAGCGATAATGTAACCACGGTGACTGAACTTAAAGCCATTGCAGCACCCGCAAATTCCGGTTTTATTAAAAATCCTGTAAAAGGATAAAGTATCCCTGCTGCAAAAGGCACAAGCAGCATATTGTATGCAAATGCCCAAAAGATATTCTGCTTAATCCTTTTCATAACTGTTACCGCTAAATCAAAATATGTAACCACATCAGTTAACCTGTTACGAAATAACACCACATCCCCTGCTTCAACGGCAACATCAGTACCTGCACCCATTGCAATGCCAATATCAGCCTGCGCTAACACCGGTGCATCATTAATACCATCCCCCACAAAAGCCACAATATCATCATTGTTTTGAAGCTGCGTTACAATATTCATCTTTGTTTCCGGGGTAACATCAGAATATACTTCATCAATACCAACTTCACCAGCTATAGCATACGCAGCCTGCCTGTTGTCACCGGTAATCATTATCGTCTTTTTCCCTTTAGCTTTAAGCTTTTGCAATGTTTCCCTGGCTTCCTGCTTTGGTTTGTCAGCAAGAGTAATAATACCCAGGGGTTTTGTATCAGCTACAACAAGTACGGTTTTACCCTGTTTTTCAAAAATAGTAACGTGGTGTTCGATAGTTCCAGTATCAATCCCTTCTTTAATAAAAGCCAGACTGCCAGCAATAATAGTTCTTCCAGCTATCGTACCCATTACACCCTTTCCCTCAAAAACCTTCACTCCCTCTGCATCATCTTTGAAAATCACACCTTTGTCTCTTGCATACTGCACTACTGCATCACCAACAGGGTGATTGGCATACCGTTCAAGCGTTGCACATAAAGCAATAAGTTCATCATGCTCCTCATTGAGGGGTAAAACATCAATAACCGTAAGCTTTCCTGTGGTAAGGGTACCTGTTTTATCAAAGACAACTGTGGTAACATTTCCTGCCTTCTCAAGTGCTTCAGCATTTTTTATGAGAATCCCTAACTCAGCACCCCTGCCAAGACCAACAGTTACAGCGCTGGGAGTTGCAAGCCCCAACGCGCACGGGCAGGCTATAACAATAACCGCAACAAAAACCTGAAATGCAAACATTGCATTACTGGTATATACATACCACAATACTGAAGCTACAAAAGCAATAATCAGTATCACAGGAACAAAATACCCCACAACCCTGTCAGCAAACCGCTGCATGGCTGGCTTAGAACCCTGAGCCTGTTCCACAAGCGAAATAATCCGTGAAAGTACAGAATCGCTTCCCAGTACCTGTGCCTGTATTACAAGCAGGTTATTTTTATTCAGTGTTCCGCAAATAACCCTGTCGCCTTCCTTCTTATACACCGGCACTGATTCCCCGGTTACCATTGATTCATCTATGTATCCGGCACCTTTTATAATCACTCCATCAACCGGCACACGCGACTGTGGTTTTACAATGATACTGTCTCCCACAACGACATCTTCAGTTTTAATTTCAATTTCATTATCATCACGAATAATGGTAGCTGTAACCGGTTTAAGCGATAGTAACTTTTTAATGGTTCCTGATGTTTTTGATTTTGCCCTGTCCTCTAAATATTTCCCAATATTGAGAAACGTTGCTAAAAAAAGAGCTGTTTCATACACAAAAAACTCATGCGGTAAAATGCCAAACGTAGCACATACACTTGCAGCAAACGAAACACCCGTACCCATCGCATACATTACATCCATGGATAAAACCATGTTTTTGAGTGCATAGTAGGCATGAACAAAAATGTGAAAGCTGATAAACACAAATACTGGTACAGAAATTAAAGAAGCAATCCAGTGACTGAAAACCGTCGGTACATACATCATTGCCATAAGTATACTTCCTGCTATAAGCCCGGTAATAATCTGAACCAGTCTAATATTAGAAGACTTTTGCTCTCCGTCATCATAACCTAAAAACTGGTACCCTGCTTCTTTAACTTTTGTTTTAATATCTTCAGTAGTGACGGTATGCGGAGTAACAATCAATATGGCTTTTCCTGTTGCGTAGTTAACTGAAATATCAAGAATACCTTCTAAATCCATAACACTACGCGTTATGGCTTTTGAGCACATTACACAACTCATCCCGCCAATGGAAGCCTGGAGCACTTGTTTTTCCACATATAAGCCGGCAGCCTCTAAGGTTTCCAATATCTTCCCAGAACTTACAACAGAGCTATCGTACTCAATACTATATTTTTTGTTTTTGTATTTTATCTGGTTTATACCATGAACAGCAGACAATACATTCTCTACCACCTGCAGTGAAGTATCCTGTATTCCTGTAATGAGTGTTCTTTGCATATCAAGATTCCTCTTAATTTCTTAATTAGTATAATATACAGCACTTGCATTATAAAAACAACAATCGATTAGCAAAAGATGGTATTTGCATAAAAAATTAGTATTGGCTACCCAATGACCTCTAAAAATATATATGATGGGGAATAATTAACGGTAATTTCTCCAAAAAAATAAATCATAATCTCTTTTTTTAGGAATTACAATTTTATCGGGATGAAAAATGCCGCCCAAAAAAAATGTATCCTTATGGTTAAATCCGATGGTTCGATCATCATAGCCAGGTGTACGTGATATACCAATTGCTGGTCCGGTCCGGGATAATTCATGAATATTGCCATTTTTAACCATAATCTGGTCAGGATGTCCTGCTGAAGCATACATAATGAAATTGTTTTCTGTATTAATATCTACCACGATACCGGTTATATACATCTTCAGGGATTTATAATACTCGGAAAATATATCATTAAGCCTGTCAAGTACTTCAGATGGTTTTGCGCAGTATATAATAGCACTGTTGTTACTGATAGCTAACATCAGTAATCTCAAACCTGAACCATGTAAAAGGTCCATCACTCAGCATCCATGTAGCATCAAAGGATGTTGGGATTTTTATACCATGAAATTCACCATAGCCTTTAACAGTTGCAACCCACTCTGTAGGCTTTTCATCATTAATGTCTTTGTATCGCATTGCCACAAACTTAACCAGTTCACCTTTAGTATTAAAATGAAAAACAGCACTGCCTCTTACCCCCCTGTATGTAATTGTTGCCCTGGCGCTTGATTCATTAATTGCTTCCCAGTGTATATAGGGTTTGAGCGCTGCCTGAGGAAACCACGAAATTTCCCCAAGAAAACGTTGTAAAGCCGATTGATGAATTTTGGGATTATCCCCAGCTACCGCTATTGGTACAAGCCCCATCAACATTATTTTCATTTCTCCCTTGCCATCGGCAAACTTATCCCTGCCAATAACAGGAAGAAGATATATATTCATGCTTACCTTCCAGATGAATGCAGGGATGGAAACCGTAAAGTACTGTTGTGAATATGATTTAAACCATTGCCTTTGCCCGGGATTTAATCTCATTTCCCCTTTTTGTGTAATGTACACTGTTTGCACCATTTCCTTCCCTACAATACCAGAGTGTATGAGCCATCGTTGTACAGGTGCCGGATATCGTTTAATCATATTTTCAGTGATAATTTTTTCTGCAGGCTTTTTAAGAATATTCTTCTGTGCTAACATTACCTGAATTTCTTTTTCAACCTTATGGTTATAAAACCACATTGCACATCCGCCAACCACAACAATGAGAATGATGATATTGGGCAACGTTCCGTATTTTGCTTCGTGCCAGCTTGAAATAATTAAAACCTGTGATACAAGTATGGCGATAGCTCCTGACAATAACCACAAGGCATTATCACCAACATACAAAAAAGCTGTTGCTACCATCGCAAAGCTTGCCACCAGCCAAACTATACCAGTAAGTTTGTTTATAGCAGGTAATTGAGGTATTGCATACCCCAAAGATTTTAAAAATCCAGGCACATGAATCAGACCATGAAGTATAACAATAATAAAGAATATATATTTCATGTATCGCCTCCTAAAAATACGTATTGAAAAGAACTTTTAAACACACTGATTAAAAGCAAACTTGTCAATATGTTCACCATTACATTTATGAGCTTACCCATAAAAGAGTATTATTATCCGCCTTATTTTTATTTGCAACATATAAAAAAATACAAAAAGTTATTGATACGATATATATTTTTGTATTAAAATTAAGGCATACCCTAACAAAGGAATATATTATGAAAACACAAAAACGAATATTGGCAGTCACCGGAGCATTTGGGTATGTTGGTTTGCGTGTCATAGAAAGGCTTAAAAAATCCAGATTTTATACAAAAATTGTATGTACCGATGTCATTAAGCCTGTTATGCCACTTCCACCTCACTTTGTTTATGAATACTGTGATATCAGAGACAGACAAAAGCTGAAGGAAATTTTTATTAACCACAAAGTTACCGATGTATTGCATTTAGCATATCTTTCAAATCCTACACGAAATTATAAAATGGAATATGAAATTGACATAACAGGATCTGAAAATGTTCTTCGTGCTACTGCTGCCGTTAAAGCCACAAAATTTGTTATTGCTAGTTCGGATTGTGCATATGGATTTTTCCCTGATACTCCTGATTATCTTGATGAAACATCCCCATTGCGCCCAACACCCGGTTTTACCTATGCCATACATAAGGTTGAAATTGAACATAAGGTTGCGCAGTTTGCTAAAGATAACCCAAAAACAAAAATTGTCATCATGCGCCCGTGCATTATAATGGGGCCTCATTGTAAGAGCGCTGTAGCAAAATCATTGAAGCAGCCATTTATCCTTGGCTTTCAAGGGTATAACCCAATAATGCAATGTATTCACGAAGATGATGCCACAGAAGCATTTTACTTAGCATTGACAAAAAATGTTCAGGGTGCTTTCAACCTTGCCGCAGATAAAGGACTTCGTTATAATGAAATGGCAAAGGTTGCCGGTAAATCCCTGGTACGAATACCCGCAGGTATAATGAAACCTATTGTTTCAGCCCTTTACAACCTTCATCTTTTGCCTTTTGGGCCAGGTCAGTTAACATATATTCAATATCCGCTTTCAATGAATGCTGATAAAATTAAAAAAGTACTTGGCTTTAAACCACGTTATTCATCAGAGCAGGCAATAAGAGCTTATGTATCTTCTAACGCATAAAATCAATAACTTCATAAACAACTACGGGCTCTTCCTTGCCTTTAATCTTTATTTTCAATTTTCGTCACCAGGTAAAACACCGCTGGAATATCTCACAACTTCTATTAATTACTTGACAGGAAAACAGTCAAAATATAGATTTGCCATTCTGTAATAAAAGTGCTATTAATGATTGATAGTATAAAAGCCTACGCAAAAATAAATCTTCATCTTGAAGTATTGAATAAAAGGCCTGATGGCTACCACAATATCTGTAGCATCATGGCAAAAGTCGATATTTTTGATCTTTTACAACTTGAACAATGTGAAGTGTGTAAACCTGGTGTAGTCACAACATCATTGCAGTGTATTGGTGGACTCAACGCATCTGTTTTGGAAAATATCCCTGCAAGGGAAAATCTCATTGTAAAAGCTGTTGAAATGTACTGTCACCATGCTGGCATAGGATTGCAGGTTGCTATCGCCATTCAGAAAAATATACCATCCCAGGCCGGGTTAGCCGGAGGCAGTACCGATGCTGCTGGAATGTTGCTGCTTCTTAATAAGAGACTGAAACATTTTAATGAACAAGAACTTATGGCGATAGCTCATAGTATAGGGGCTGATGTCCCCTTTTGTATTAACGGTAATGTTGCATTGTGTGAGAGCATGGGCGAAGTAGTAACACCATTGCCGCAAATAGCTCTGCCCTCATATGCAATTATTATCTACGATGGAATCCCTTGCAATACCAAACAGGCTTATGCTGACCTCAAACGAGGCACTCAGCCAGTAGCTTCCAGTAAAGACGAAATTCTTCCATTATGGAAAAAAGGTGATAGTCACTCATTGCTGAAATTATTTAAAAATGACTTTCAGGATATTATATTTAACAACAATCCCGTGCTTGTTACTGTATATAATACTCTGAAAAGTTATCAACCTGACTTTGTTCAGATGACAGGGAGCGGATCTGCAATTTTTGCACTTTTTTTCGATTCACGTCGTGCTGAAAATGTTTACGGCCGGATTCAATCCCGATTTTCACAGGTTTTTTTTACCAAATTATTAATGATATAATAAAAATTATTACTATATTATATCTAATAATGAGGTGTAGCCAAGCGGTACGGCACCGGGTTTTGGTCCCGGCATTCCCAGGTTCGAATCCTGGCACCTCAGATTTTTTATTTTTATGGTACCATGTATGAATAGTAATTGCAAAGCCATAGTCCTTGCTGCGGGTAAGGGCGTACGAATGCAATCGGAAATGCCCAAGGTATTGCACCGCCTGGGTGGTAAACCACTGGTTCTTCATGTTATTGATAATTTATCACATGCAGGCCTTAAAGAAGAAGATATCATCGTGGTGGTTGGCTACAGAGGTGAAGACGTTATACAGGTAATAGGCAACAGGGTACAATTTGTATGGCAAAAAGAGCAATTAGGAACAGGGCATGCGGTTATGCAGGCCGAACCTGTATTGCAGGCATACAATGGTATTCTTATCGTTGCCTGCGGTGATGTGCCGTTAATTAAGCCTGAAACATTTTCATTACTTTTTTCTACAGCTAATGACCCAAAAACAGGAGCAGTTGTCCTTACCATGGATCTTGAAAATCCTTTTGGCTATGGGCGAATCGTTCGTGATGAACATGGTAACCTGCAAAGAATTGTGGAAGAAAAGGATGCAAGCCCTGAGCAAAAAGCTATTCGCGAGGTTAATACCGGAACCTACGCATTCAAATCACAGCTCCTTTTCAAGGGTTTAAAAACGGTTACTACTGAAAATGCACAGAAGGAATACTACCTTCCTGATGCATTAACATATATCCGTTCAACAGGCAATATTGTCAAAATTATTAAATTAGATGACCCAGTACAGGGCAGTGGTATTAATTCAAAAGAGGAATTAGCAAAACTTGAAGATATAATTTTTAAAAAAAGTAAAAGTTAACAAGGTTTACTATGATATATCCAATAAAACTATTTTCCGGGACATCAAATTTCCCCTTAGCCCAACAAATAGCACAGTATTTAGGTATTGAACTTTCCGAAATTGAAATTAAAAAGTTTAAAGACGGGGAAATATCTGTCAAGATTCTTGAAAACGTACGAAGCGTTGATGTTTTTTTAATACAATCCACCAGCAATCCTGCAAACGACAATATCATGGAACTATTGCTCATGGTGGATGCAGCCATGCGGGCTTCCGCACAGCGAATTACTGCTGTCATCCCTTACTACGGCTATGCTCGCCAGGATCGAAAGGTGGAGCCACGTGTTCCAATTTCAGCAAAATTAGTTGCAAATATGTTACAGGCTGCAGGGGTGGACCGAATACTCACTATGGAGTTACACTCCGATCAGATACAGGGTTTTTTTGACATTCCGCTCGATAATCTTTTTGCATCACCTCTGGTAATTGAATATGTACGAGAGCTCAATATCCCAAACCCCACCGTAGTATCACCGGATGCTGGCGGTACAGAACGTGCTCGATTTTTAGCAAGAAACATTGGTGCAGAATTAGCAATAGTAGATAAGCGAAGACCTGAGCCCAATAAGTCGGAGGTAATGAATATCATTGGCGAAGAAAGTGTCAAAAACCACAACTGTATATTAATTGATGATATGATAGATACAGCAGGGTCCATAACACAGGCAGCACATGCATTACGCGAAAATGGCGCAAAGAATGTATACTGCATTGCAACTCATCCAGTATTATCCGAAAATGCTTCTGAAAAGCTTAAGAAAGCTGATTTTAAAGAAATTATTTTAACCAATACAATTGATATATCAGAAAAGAAACTTTTACCAAACATGAAAATATTATCAATGGCGCCGCTGTTTGGTGAAGCTATACGCCGCATACATAACGGCGAATCAGTTAGTTCATTGTTTGTCCGATAGTTAAAAAAATTTATTATTGAATTTTATAACATTTTCACTATAATGTATATTAAATAATTTAAAAGAGGTTGATATGGAAGCACATGTTTTACCAGTTGAAACAAGAACCCAGATAGGGAAAAATGCAAATCATAAGCTCAGAGCCCAGGGGTATATACCTGCAATATTGTACTCTCACGGTGAATCTCAGACCATAATGGTTCAGAAGAAAAACTTCTTTAAAATTTTTAAGGGTCACATTTCCGAGAACGTCCTTATAGACCTTGAAATTAAAGATTCCAAAGGCTCTCCAGTTAAAGCCTTTGTCAAGGATTACCAGCGTCATCCCATCACAGATGAAATATTGCATGTAGATTTTTTTAGAGTAACAATGACCGAAGCCATTTCCACAAAAGTACCGATAGAAATTAGCGGAACTCCAGTTGGTGTAAAACAGGGTGGCATACTGGAAATCATTGAGCGTGAAATTGAGGTTGAATGTCTTCCTGCAGATTTGCCGGGAAAAATTACTATTGATGTAACAAATCTTACAATTGGTCAATCTATACATGTAAAGGATATTACTGCTCCAAAAGGTGTTACAGTTCTTAGTACACCAGAGACAGTAATTGTAGCTGTTCTTGCTCCGCATAAAGCAGCTGAAGAAGTTGTACAGCCGGTAGCTGGGGAAGTCAAACCTGCTGAAGAACAGCAATAACAGTTCAAGGCAAGGAGTTAATAATTGAAACTAATCGTAGGATTTGGAAATCCAGGCGAGGAATATTTCAACAACAGGCAAAACATTGGATTCAAGGTTGTCGATATTCTTGGAAACAATGAGAATATCGACATCCGTGTAAAAAAGAAAAAATCAATTATTGGTAGAGGCAAGATTTCCGGAGAAGATGTAGTATTGTTAAAACCTCAAACCTTTGTCACCCTATTGGGTGAATCTGTTCTTTATATTGCATCTTTTCTGAGAATAAATGTACGCGATATCATATGTGTGCTGGAAGACCCATCCTTGCCACTTGGCGAGATACGAATAGACTCCATTATGTCAAAGCTCAAACATCCGGGTATTGAATCCATAACCCGCGCGTTAAAATCTGACAGGTTTGCTAAGGTTAGAATAGGTATTGGCTATCCTAAAAAAGGCGTCACCATGGAAGAACATCTTCTTAATGATTTTTCTGAAGATGAAAATCTTATACTTATAGATGTACTCAACAAAGCTGAGGAAGTAGTCAGAATGCTTATAACCCATAGCATTGAAGATGTTCAGAATAAATATAATCCTGAAGGCGCACCAAAAATCAAGAAACGGCAACTTCCCAAAATACGCATTCGCCGATAGCTCATGTAATTCAACTTGCCTTTCAAATCATCCGATAATACTATAAAACTGTCACAACGAATGTTATGAAATGTAAATCGCTGATACTGTTCCTGTCTATATTTTCTATATTGCTGCTATATGATAATGGCAGTGGGCAGGATTATGCTGCTCTAATACAGCAAAAAAAATTCACCGATGCCCTGCAGATAATACAATTACAATTGGATGAAATCTATTCTGCAAGGAGTATGGATAAAAAGATTCCTGACTCATACGTTGCTATAGGGAAAATAGAAGAAGGCATAGATCTGAGAAAACTCTTTACCGATAGAAAATTACAACCATATTTTATAGAAAATAGTGATACTCTTTATACATTACATTTAAATGCTGCCCTTTGCTATCATAATATATTTAAATATAAAGAAGCAGTACAGCATTACTTCCAGGCATTACGGTTTACCACCATAAGTGAAAAAGACCATACAATCTTCTATTCCCTTGCACTCCTTTTTAAACGCCTCAATAAACTTGACGCATATCTGACATATTTAGAAGAAGCATATGAAATTAAACCTGATAATTATAAGTATTCATTACAATTAGCTCTGGCGCTTGCTCCCGGTGAAGACAAGAAAAAAGCACTTTTTCACCTTAACCGCTATATACAGTCAAAAGGCAACGATACGCCTCCTGAACTTTATTTAACTGCTGCAAACTGCTATGAGTCAATTGGAGACTTTATTAACGCAGGACGCCATTACCAATTATATCTTAAAGTCCACTCTGATGATGCTGCAATACAATTTGCTCTTGGATATTTAGCATATACTAAAATTTCAGACATGAAATTGGCATACACCTCACTATCAAAAGGGTTGTCACTATATGGCGATAGCGATTTAGTCAGAAAAGGAATATCGCATGCTATAATTGGTGATATAACCAGTATGGATTTAAATTATACTGAAAGTCTTAACCATTATCTTCAGGCTATACAAATATCTGAGAAACTACAGAAGTTCATAGAAGAGAAAAAAAATAGTATTGAAGAGATCAAAATCAAAATAAACACCATTAAATCCGCATTACTTGATAAAAAGGACATATCGCTTTATCCAGAATATCAGTCTCTTATGGATGAATTAGGGAATAATGAGTTAGAATTGCGCCAACTTGAGCACGAATATACCAAACTTACCATAGGGGAACTGTACTTTAAAATTGCTTCAACGTACGAAAATACTATGCAATATCAGCAGGCAATAGACTGGTATACCAGAGCTATCGCTTCAGGTACAAAAATCCGTGAATCCTCAAAAAAAATTGAAAAATTACAGTGGAAAATTTCGCGTGGATATTAAAAAAATTATTTTTATTAAGATTTTGTTATTATTTTTTTAATGACAAAATTTGGCATGATTCTACCATTCGTTCTTGCTTTGCAATACTATCAGAATACTTTTACAATGAGGAGTATAAAACATGTCAGGACATTCTAAATGGGCAAACATAAAACACAGGAAAGCGGCACAGGATGCTAAAAAAGGAAAGATATTCACCAAGCTCATACGCGAAATAACGGTTGCAGCACGGGTTGGTGGCGATGATCTGAACAGTAACCCCAGACTACGTATTGCAGTATTAAAAGCCCGTGAAAACAATATGCCAATGGATAATATTGAAAGAGCAATAAAAAAAGGTACTGGTGCTCTTGAAGGCTCAACATATGAAGAAGTTCGTTATGAAGGGTATGGACCTGGTGGAGTGGCCATAATGGTTGAGTGTATGACCGATAATAAAAACCGAACTACTCCTGAAATTCGCACTATTTTTTCAAAAAATGGCGGGAATCTGGGAGAAACAGGATGCGTTGCGTACCTTTTTGATAAAAAAGGAGTTATAAACATTGATGCAAACGCATCAACCGAAGATAAAGTCATGGAAATCTTACTTGATTATGATGTTGAGGATATTAAAACAGAGGACAATACAATTGTTGTTTACACTGCCCCTGAAAAGTTTAACGATATTTTAGAAGTTATCCGTTCAAATAATTTACCAACTCTGGACAGTGAAATTACCTATGTTCCACAGACAACAGTACATTTAGAAGGGCAAAAAGCTTCGCAATGTCTTAGACTAATTGAAGCACTGGAAGATCATGATGATGTTCAGAGTGTCCATGCTAATTTTGATATCCCTGATGATATTATTAATAATTTGAGTTGAGCTTTTGTGGCTTATTTACTTGGCATTGATCCGGGATATGGGCGTTGCGGCTGGGCTATCATTAATGATGCTTTTTCCTATGTCGATTGTGGTATTGTTGAAACAATGCCCACTGATGAAAATCGTTTGTTAGCTGTATACACCTCACTATCTGATATCATACAAAAATATAACCCCGTATCCTGCGGAGTTGAAAAACTGTTTTTCAACAAGAATGTTAAAACAGCGATTCCAGTTGCACAGGTTATTGGTGTTATAAAATTATTGCTGGCTCAGCACAATATACCGTATGTTGAATATACTCCTGGGCAGATAAAGCAATCAATAACGGGTTATGGGCGTTCATCAAAAGATCAGCTTGCAGTCATGGTAAAAAAAATATTACAGGCTCCTGAAATCATACAGCATGATGATGCATACGATGCCCTTGCCATTGCATTATGCCATTGTTTAGCATTACCAGGGTATGGGTTTTCAATAACCCAGAAAAACATTTCATTTAAAAAGGGTGCACTATAATACCATGATATCTTTTTTAAAGGGAAATATACTTTCTTGTAAGCCTACCAGGGTTGTACTTGATGTTCAGGGTGTAGGCTATGAAATACATATCCCCCTGTCAACCTATGAAAAAATCAGTACGGCTACCAGTGTAGAGCTTTTTATCCATATGGTTGTAAGGGAAAATGCCATTTCGTTGTATGGATTTATCTCTGAAGAAGAACAACAGGTATTCTCACTTCTGCTCTCAATTCCCGGAATAGGCCCGTCAATAGCAATTTCAATTTTATCATCCATGACTCCTCAGCAGATACTATTGGCTGTAAAAAATGATCAAATTACAGCATTTAAATCCATTCCCGGTATAGGCCAGAGCAAAAGTGAAAAAATTATTTTTGAATTAAAAAGAAAATTAAAAAAAATAGATACCATCCTTTCCCGGGAGTCCGCCATAACACCATATATGAAAGATGCTATTGAAGCATTGGTATCGTTAGGATTTGATGAAAAACAGGCTTCAACCTCTGTTTCTTCGGTAATTGCCCAAAATCCCACTATTAACAATATTGAAACAATTATACGTTTGTCATTAAAACAACTATCAAAATGATCAAAAATATAAACGATATATTCAAATACTAAAATTAAACTATATTAAATATAGACATATATAAAGTCATATTTATATAATCTAATTTAAATTATTTTTAAAATATTTTTATAAACATACAATAATATTATTGCTTTTTTAAAATCTTCTTAGTATTTTAAAAGATATAATTTAATTTTTATAGAGAGGTATGTATGAAAATAGAAATTACCATATTGGGGCTCCTTATGGAGGAAAATCTTTATGGCTATGAAATTAAAAAAAGGATAGTTGAACGCCTTGAAGATTATGTCGATATTAAATTTGGTTCCATTTATTATGCAATAAAAAAAGCTCTTGACAATGGCTGGGTTAAAAAAATCGGAACTGAAAAAGAAGGCGGAAACCCTGAGCGGTATATATACCAGATATTACCAGATGGAAGAAAATATTATAAGAAGATGCTAAAACAGTACTTTGATCATAATTTCATACATTTTGATATTGATATAGTGTTAATGTTTTTGAATTCCCTTTCACCCGAACAGCGAGAACAGTTCGTTGAAGATCGTGTGGAACATGTCAAAGAAAAGATGAATGCTTTGCGTGAAAAGATTGATGCTGAGTCAAAGAATACATCACCAGCATCTCAGTTACATGTATACACATATCTGGAAAATCATTTAAAGGCTGAGCTTAACTGGCTGAGATCATTAAAGAAAGGCGAAGTACTAACGGAGGTAGAGTAATTTTATTTATCTTTCAATATATACTCTAAGTAATCAGCCTGTTTTGTGTTGATTACTTTTTCCAATGCACTTTTAAGCTGCGATAATTCATTAATATAACGGTGGATATCAGCTTTATGAGACTCTTGCTCTTTATTTTCTGCATAAGCCAGAGCTTTTTTTTCATTAATATCTTCAATATGCATAACGTTTGTCTGATGTTTCTTGGCAAGTGAAACCAGTAACGTATGTATAAGCCGTGATGAGGAAGATTTTTTTAAATCATCTCTGGTTATTTTTGTAACAATAACTTTATTTTGGGCTTTCAGTGTGGCAGTACGCGGCATGGAAAGTAACATTGCTATTTCACCAATGACTGTGCCTTTTTCAGCTATTGTGGCAACTTTTGCATTCTGTATATAAACTTCAAGCTGGCCCGATTCCAGTATATACATAAAATCGCCAATGCTTCCTTCCTGGCATAACACAGAACCTGCAGGCATTTCCACTGTGTTTGAAGAAAGTTCCCGGGGTGTTTCAACTTTAATTGATTCTGCAGCTCGCGCAAATGCTTCGCCTTTTTTATATATCAAACTGATTTTATATCTTTCAATAAGCTCCTTTATCCAGGGAAGCCTCCTTTTTTCATATTCTTTTTGAAGAGATTGTATGATTACATAATACTCAGTACAAATGTTTTTTTCTTTTACAAGCTGTGAATCCAGTTGTAAATCTTTTTTCAGGATTTCATTGGTCAGAACTACAATTTTAGCTTCAACAATTGCCAGATTCATGGCAAAAGCACTATTATCTAATCCCTGTATAAGTGTTGCAGCAGGAATTTTTTTTATTGTTGTTCCTTTAAACGCTAATGCTGTTTCTAGTCTCAATATATTTTCATTAGTTTTTGCGTTCAACACAAGTTCAGTGGCACCAATAATAAGATTTTTGCCCTGCAAAAGATATTTATCAGCTTCTGTAACAAATAAATATGTCTTGCTGTCGGCAATTAAATATGCATCATCCGCAACAGCATTTTTTTTATATAATTGTAATAATTGATCTTCCATGTCACAGGACTTTATTGATTGCCTCTAACAGCTCTTTCTTTTCAAACGGCTTGGTTAAAAACACACGGGCTTTAATATCTTTTTCATTTATTTTCAGTGTTCTTTCATTTAATGCTGAAATCACAATAATTTTGGCATCCGGGAAATTATCGGTTATTTCAGATATTGCTTCCAGGCCATCTTTACCCCACATGGTAATATCCATTGTAACCACATCAGGCTGTATTTCTCGGTATTTTTCCAGGGCTTCAAGGCCATTATCAACCTCTGCCACTATTTCATGACCACCTTCCTGCAATGTCTGTTTGATAATACGGCGCATAAAACTTGAATCATCAACTATCATACAACGAGCCATTACAAAACCTCTGCATTCACTATTATAATTACGAACAAATTCTATTGACAACTACTCCTGTCAAAACACTACTTAATCATACCATAATCTTTACGTCAAGGCTTTATTATGAGTACTCACACAAACAAACACATTGCAAAACTTTTAAAAGTTGTTGGCAGAGCCATAAATACCTACAACATGATTAGGGCAAATGATAATGTACTCATTGCTCTTTCAGGAGGGAAAGATTCTTTGGTTCTGATGGATGCATTACATCGTCGTTTACATCACATTCCCATTAAATATAATTTGTTTTGCTGCCATATCTCTGTTACAAACTTTCACAACGAAGAAACTGTTGAATTACTTAAGACATACTGCCAGCACTATACTATACCATTATATGTAAAAGAAATAACATTAGACCTTTCAGACAAAAATTCATCACCATGTTTTGTCTGTTCATGGTCAAGAAGGAAAGCTTTATTTGAAACTGCTGCTCAGCTTCAATGCAAAAAAATTGCCTTTGGTCACCATCAGGATGATATTATCGTCACATTATTTATGAATATGCTCTATCATGGGAAACTATCGACAATGCCCCCAAAATTAAAAATGTTCAATGGCGCATTAGAGATAATCAGGCCACTTGCATTCCTTACGGAAGCAGAAGTAAAAGGATATTGCAATGCATTACCGTTTGTACCTCTGGAAAATAACTGCCCCTACAAGGATACAACCAGGCGAAATCAGATAAAAGAATTATTAAAAATTATAAACAAATCGGTAAAAGGTGCACAATCAAACATTTTCAGATCATTAAGTCACAGGGATGATGAATATCTGCTGTAATATCAGCCCCCACCTGAAGGCCTGAAACACGAAAGTTCATCACCTTGATGCAGCTTTGTAAAAATTCCAATTCGTTGCCCGTTACAAAAATATGCCAGTGAGTAGATATCTGGCAAACCTACCTGTTTTACCACATACCGGACACGGGAACCTTTAGGAATTTTCAATATATAGCCTTCATCCGGGTTGTACCTGTCAATATTTGCCTCTTTATGTAACCCGCTATACAGTTTAACCTTTATTTCAATCTCCTTCCTTTTGAACATCCGGGGATCCTTCCTCTTTTATTTCATATTTCTGTCTGTGTTCAAAACCAACAACCAGAGAAACATCATATTTATTATAATCAGCCATGAAAAAATGTGAAGTAATCTGTATTGAATTTTTGGGACATATGGTAACACACTCCTGACAGTAGGTGCACCTGGATAAATATATTACAATTCGTTTTGTTTTTTTATCATTAATGGCAGCAGGATATAATTCAATAGCATTTGCAGGGCATACCTTGCTGCATAATCCACAACCGGTACAACTCTCAACATTATACTCTAATCTGCCTCTGAAACCTTCTTTCACCGCAACAGGCGGACGTACTGCGCCTTTTTTAAGAGTATCAACCGTATCTTTTAGTATATATTTTGAAGGGAAATAATTTGTGGATTTTTTTGCAAACAATTGCTCCACCACTTTATATACCATTCCTAACATGGCTCACCTTTCATATCATTTTCATCTTTGGATCTAACATAATGAGCACCATTCCAATAATACTTATAGCAGAAACTGCAAACAGAAACACTTTAGCCACCTGAGAAATCTTCATCCGTGCCATAATTACCCTGATTACAGTTACTCCAATACTATATATGATGAAAACTTTACCTAAAAAAAAGATTATTTCAACCAATGGAATAATACTAATGCTACCAATGGAAAAAGACAGCCCAAACAAATCCGTACATGTATAGGGAAAAAATAATATAACTATCAAAGCCGATAATGACAGTGCTTTAAATGCATCAGTTAAAAGCAAAAATGCCAGAAACTTCCCCGAATACTCAACCATCACACCTTCTGCTATTTCAGTCTCAGCCTCAGCCTGATCAAATGGCACCTTAGACATTTCTGCAGGCAGCACAAGTATCATTGTAAGAAACAGCAGAATCCCCCCAAGAACTCCAAATGCCCCGGCATGGTGCCATAATGTATATTCAAAAAGAGATTGTAAAGCAAACGGATTATACATACTGTCAGCTACATGCCATGCAATGCTCAAAACAACCACAGCGATAGGCAATTCGGTGCTCATTACAATAACCATTTCACGCTGTGCACCTATAGCAGCATACGGTGATCCTGAAGCAAAAGCCCCACTGATAATTGCAATAGATGGTATAAGAATAAGATACATTACAACTATCAGGTCACCCTGTACAGGACTTTGTAATCCAATTATATAACATATATAGGAAAGGGAAATATAAAGTAATAACACAATCCCTGAAGTAAGTGCAATCAGCGGTGCCCCGGTAAACAACCACCGTACAGATGTTGCCGGGATAATTGTCTGCTTCTGCATTAATTTTAAAATATCATATATCGGCTGTGCGATAGGTGGCCCAATCCTTGACTGCATATAAGCTGCAAGTTTTCTATCAATCCCTTTCAGAAATAGCCCTGTAATTACACCACTAACCACGATAGCTATGGCCACACCTATCACTTCACCCATCGTTTGCGTACCCCTTTATATTTCTGTATACTTTTTGCATGCAATTCTTCCCACGATATGGTAGTGCGGCTCCCATCCGTTTGCACATATGTCATCCTATCAGCACATGCCACACATGGGTCAATTGAAGCAATGACTATTGGGATATCAGCTATTTCAATATTGGTAAGCATTGGCGCCCATGTAAACCCATTTGAATATGTTGGCGCCTTGACTTTTATCTGAACCGGATGTTCCTGCTTATCCAGTATAACATAGTGGCATACCTCGCCACGGGGGGCTTCATACCTTCCTACTCCTTCCCCTTCTAACTTCTTCAATGTATTGATCATCTTAACAGCACTGCTGTCGGTGTTAATATCTCCTTCAGGAAGGTTTTCAATACAAAACTGGATTATCTTTATTGATTGCTGTATCTCCAGCACACGCACAGCCATCCTGTCATACACATCGCCGATTGGTTCTTTCCCTATATCCCGTGGAGATATGGGCTTCAACCACGGTATTTCATAGTAGGCATTTACAGGATAATCAACCCGCACATCCTTCATCAATCCCGAACCTCTGGCCGTTGGACCTACTGCGCATAATAGGTCAGCCTGTTCTGTAGTAAGGACTCCTACTCCTTCAGTCCTGGCTCTGAGTGTTAAATCATCAAGTAATATTTCCGAAGTTCTGTTATACAGCTCTTCATAGTATTCAAGCACCTGATGAATAGTTTGTGCATTGTCTGCTGTTATATCTCGTCGCACACCACCTATTGTAAGCATGGCATAATTAATACGGTTACCGGTAAGCTCTTCTAAACAATCAAGGACTTTCTCCCTGATATTCCACGTATACATAAAAAGTGTATCAAATCCTATTTCATGAGCTGCAACACCGGCCCACAATAAATGTGAATGCAGGCGTTCCAGTTCACCAACAATAGTCCGTATATACCGCGCACGCGATGACACTTCTATCCCTGCAACATCTTCAATGGCAAGACAATATGCCAGGGGATGTGAAAACGAGCATATTCCGCATACCCTTTCAAGAAGATAGATTATCTGTGTGAAATTTCTTTCCTGGGCAATCCTTTCTATTGCCCTATGCGTATACCCAAAATCAATATCAGCCCCTAAAACCTTTTCCCCTTCAATCCTGAACATGAACTTAATGGGCTCTTTGAAAGCCGGATGAACAGGACCAATATTTAACGGATATGTTATATCTGATGTCATTTAATTAATTCCTTATTTTTTTTGGATCCTCAATGGATAAACACCATCAGGAAGATAGTTCCCCGTAAAAAGCCGTCTTGGGTCAGGAATATCTTCAATTTCCACACCTACCATTTCCATGGTTTCTCGCTCCATAAAAAGAGCTCCCGGAACAATATCAGTAATTGTTCTTATTTTTAAATCATCTTTGGGTATATCCACCGAGATAATGACCATAATTTCTGAGAATCTGGTATCTTCTTCTTTCAACGCAAACGGATATATAAGCTCAATACGGTCTTCATACTCTTTATAGGGCATTGGGGTTGATATATGCAGCCTTCCCATGGTTTTCAGAATTGCTATTGCCGAATGAAAAGATTCCCTGTCAATACTGATCCAGAGTGTTATGCGGTTAATTCCGTTGCCATAATTGGTAATTTTCTCACGGGATGCCTGTACGTGGCTTCCTAACTTATTCTGTAATACCATTACTAAGTGTTCAGTTTTCATTGCATATATACCATAACATCATTTTTATAATTTTTCCAGTTTTTCCCACGCTTTTGCTATGCCATAAATGATAGCTTCAGGCCTTGGAGGGCACCCTGGTATATACACATCAACAGGTATTATCTCATCAACCGGGCCTGCCATTGCATAGGATTCCTGGAACACTCCTTTGGTAGAGCCACAGCCTCCAATAACAATAACCAGCTTGGGTTCGGGAACCTGCTCATACACCTGAAGGATATTGTCTTTAATTTTTTCGGTTACGGTTCCTGTAACAAGCAGCACATCAGCATGCCGGGGGCTGCCAACCAGCTTTATACCAAACCTCTCCGCGTCATAACGCGGCATGAGTGTAGCCAGTATTTCAATATCGCATGCATTGCATGACCCCGTATTAATATGGTAAGCCCACAATGAACGCTTCAAATGTCTGTAATTTACTTTTTTCACTATAGTACCCCGGTCAGTATAAGAAGCATACCTGCAACAATGATAATAAACCATTGGAAAAAATCTTCAACATCACTTATGAATAATCTTTTTATGATTAAAAAATAGGCATCTATCGTATGCTTAAATCCCCAATATAAACTGCTTGCGGTGATCAGTTGCAGCAGGGAATTGCTTGTCCCCGAATAGAAAGGAAGGCTTTGCTGACCGAGTGTATTATAATCATTTCTGAAAAACAGCTTGCCAATAATAATCACAACAAAAACTATCCCAATAAAAATTCCTAACCAGAACAACGGCGTCCAATGAAGATATTCAACCTGGAAGTTATTCATCACTGTATCCCTAAAAATTAACCAATGCATTTACTGCTGGTTCAATCAATCCCTTCAATATCCCCTGGGGATATATACCTATAACTACTATAAATACAGCTAAAACAAGCATACTGCACTTGATCAGCACCGGCTGTTCCATTGGTCTTTTGTTTGAAGGCAAACCTAAGAATGCACTATAAAATACTTTCATAAATGAAGCCAGTGTTAAAATTGAAACAAAGATTGCAATGAGCGTCAATATCGGATTATACTGGAAAACAGATTCATAGATAATGATTTTTGACACAAAACCGTTAAATGGTGGAATCCCTGATATAGCCAGGGCTGCTACCATAAATACCACCGTTGTAAATACATCATAATGCGCTAACCCATGCATTGCATCCAGATTACGTGTTTTGAAATGCCGTACCAAAACACCCGATGTTAAAAACAGCAATCCCTTATACAATGCATTGTTAACAACATGGAGCAATCCACCAATCATTGCCACTTTTCCAAAAAGAGCAAAGGAAGCATCACCTGATTTAACTACTGCTAACCCAACACCCATACCCAGAAGCATATACCCCACCTGAGATACCGCATGGAAAGCCATCAGGCGTTTCACATCCTTCTGTACCAGAGCCTGAGTCACACCTATAAACATTGACAATATGCCAAAAACAATAAACAAAATACCCAGTGGATAGCTTACATGTGCATGACTCAACCCAAACGAAAATGATATCCGGAATAAACCATACAGGCAAATTAAGCTTCCTAATTTTACCATTGCACTGATTGGCGCTGGCGCTTCTGAATAGGTATCCGGTATCCACATGTGCAATGGGACAACACCTGATTTCATTGCCAGCGGTATTATAAGCATGACAATGGCAATTTTATCCAGCAATGTTCCCCGTACAGCTTCTTTGAGATAGTCAATGTTGAATGATCCGTACTGTGCATACAGGAAGGCAATCCCTAACAAGAAGAAACTGGTTGCCACAGCACTAACAAACATATATTTATACCCGGCATAGGGCGGATGTTTTCGTTCTGTCCTGAATGCCACCAGGGCTGCTGAAGAAATTGAAAGGATTTCCAGAAACACAAAAAATGTAAACAGGTCATTTGCAACAAGCAGGCCCATCATTCCTGCTGCCATAGATATGAACAACACGGTAAAATAATTTTTTCTTTCATTTTCTTCAATATACTGAGTGGAAAATAGATAAAAAATAAACACAAGAGTTGTCGTCATTATAATGAAAAAAAGTGAAAATGAATCTATTTTTAATCCTATCCGTATTGGGAATGTCAATCCATGTTCAGTTACTATTTCCGGACTGGAGGACCCTACCATATAATTCAAAATTTTGCCACTAACCAGAACATCACCGGCAATATAATATGAAGCAGCAAGTATCATTGCCAGAGCTATCGCCCCAATAACAGTACGGGCAGTACGGTTAACCATGCCAATCATTGGTATCATGAAAGCAGCAAGAAGCGGAATAGCTACCAATAATATTGGGACATGTTTAATCATACTCTTCCACTCCACGCAATTTACGGGTATCCATAGTATTGTTATTTCTGTATGTAAGGACAGAAACTCCCAACATGAGCGCAGTGGTAGCAAATCCAATAACTATGTTGGTTAATATAAGCGCCTGAGGTGTGGGCAAAACCATGGTTATAACAGAATCAAATGGCGCCAGTGTGAATATTGGAGCCATGGCATTTTCACGGTATCCTAATGAAATAAAAAACAGGTTTATACCTGAATCCAGGATGTTAAATGCCAGTACAATTTTAATAAGGTTGCGTTTAAATAGCAGTGCTATTATCCCTATGGTCAATAAAAGAATAAATGTTACATAAAGAACGATTGCTGACATAATAATTACCGTAATGAATTAGTATCTTTTACCCCTGATACATGAAATAATGTGACAACGATAAGGCTTAACCCAAAAAATACTTCAATGCCCACAGCCAGTGATAACAACGGTAATATCCCCGCTGATATTAAATAGCCCTGATTTGGCCCAAAAGCAATTATCCTGCCAAATCCGGAACTGGTGTGAGCAAGAAAATTATATAAAAACGATATCGTGATTCCTGCAAATCCCAATCCAATAAATATGGTTAATCCTAATGATTCAAAGAACGAGAAAATTTTACGGGTCCGTTGCATATGGCGGGTGATTAAAAAGCTGATAAGTAAAAGTGCTGTTGCCGAAGCCATAACTGAGCCACCCTGGAAACCTCCTCCCGGTGAAATATGGCCATGAACCACCAGATAAACCCCAAAGCTTAATATCATGATATACATGATAAAAGATCCAAATGAAATGACCCTTGACTCAATTTTTGGAAATTGACCTGCAGGAGGAACACCCGCTGAAACTATACTTTTGCTTTTCAAAAATGTAAAGAAAAGCATTGAAATACTGCTTACTACAATAAATAATACGGTAGCTTCCCCTAAAGTGTCAAATCCACGGTAATCAAATACCACACTTGCTACAATGTTGTTTGATTTTGTTTCAATCTGACCATTGCGCAAAAAGTAATCATCCATGGTGCTAACACCGTTGATATCAATACCCTGTTCTGGCCTTCCCTGTAACACTTCCAAATTGCCTAAAGCTTCTCCAACTGGATGCAGATGTAATATTCCGACAAAAAGAAATCCAAATATTATAACAATTGCTACAATGCTGAATAATCTCATTCTTCCCTTCTCCGTGTCATTCTGATGGCAATAACAAAAATACAGGTCGTGAGTGCTGCTCCAATACCAGCTTCTGCAATAGCAACATCGGGTGCATCTAAAAGAAAATACAGTACTGTCAGAACCAATGAAAAAACCGAATAGCTTACTATTGCTGCCAGAAGATCTCTAAAATAGATAGAAAGCAGTGCTGTGATTACCAGAGCAATTGAAATAACCAGAAAAAAGTAATACATCATAGTGCACCATCCTCATCAGGAATTCCTTCGCTTACCTTTTCAAGCTCCAGCTCGTCTGCGGTTTTAATCTGGGATTTATAATCAAATTCATTTATAATAACACCAAAAGGTTTAATGCCTGATAGCAATGATGCTCGTGCAATTGCGTGAGCGCTGATTGGATTGGTAAAGATAATAACCAGCAATGCAACAATACTGTGGATGGTAATTGTGAGACTTGCCTGGTCAAAGTAGACTATATTTTTAATAACTATCGCCAAAACAACAAAGATACTGCCAAACGTGGTTGTTTTCGTTGCTGCATGCAAACGGGTATATATATCAGGAAACCGCATGAGCCCGATAATACTCATACCGTTGACAGCCAAACCAATAACAAGGCAAGCTACAATAAAAGTATCCACTTACTTCCTCTCATCTATGAGATAGCGGGCAATATATAATGTCCCAATAAACGAGATAATTCCATACACAATACCAATATCTATGTATAAGGCTTTTTTCTGAGCTGCGCCCAGTACAATCATGATGACAATTATTAATGTGTTAATGGTATCCAGGGCTACTATCCGTTCGGGTACATTATGGCTGAAAGCAATACGAATCACAATGATGCATACATACACTATGCATAACAGCGCAGATATCAGGAATATGGAATTAAAGTCATACATGAGCGTACCCGCTTACCTGAAAAGCTTCTTTAAAAAATAGTGTAAAAAGCCTGCAACATCCTTTGGTACAGCTGAATATTCTTTGCTTTTATTCCAGTACAAGCAATGAATGAATAATTTTCTTTTTTCAGGATCAACACCTATCGTTAATGTGCCAGGGGATAGTGTAATCGAATTCACCAGTACATATACCCCCATCTCATCCTGAATTTCAGGGTCAACTTTTACAATAGCTGGCTTAATTTTTCCGGTGATAATCCGGTACATCACCTCAACATTAGCTATGAGCAGTGCAATGAAAAAAGGCCCTACAAAATATACAATTAACCCAAGGTAAAAGAATGGATTCAACAATTTGCCTGTAACCTTTATTGGTATAAGCCAGTATGTTACAGATGCCAGTACAATACTGATTATAGTGCCAAAAATAAACTCTTCATACGACCAGAAAAGAATGTCATTGCCTGAACCTATAGTCAATATAAGGTAGGGATATGCCGCAACCATGGTATAAAATAAAATTGCATAAAGCTTATTTTTTTTATCTTCAGATACCATTATAAAACTCTGCCAAACTGCTGTACCAAACCCTATCTTACATTTGTTAATAATACAAGCATTTTTCTACAATTATTTTACCATTATTCATTATACCCGCATCCATCATAAGGGCTTACTTTGTCTTCAGGAGCAAGTTGTACTCCTTCATAATACGGGAAATCTCTGCACATCCGTGGCCGTATTTCGTAAATGCTACATACACCAAGGCCATTGCTATCCCGGGTAAAATGTTTGCAGGAATAATGGTAGGGTAAATCCTCAGACTTGTTTTCATAGATAAACGTCAGCATAGGGTAAATAAGATATATCTCTGAAAATTTAGGATCAACTGAAGGCATTCTCAGCCAGTATTCATACGCTTTTTTTAGCATTTCAGGCGACTCAGCAAGCCTTATATCATTACAGCATGTCCCACAGCGTTTACATTTCATATGTTGTTCCAAATCCCGTTACCACTCGTGCTGAGTATAAAAAAAACTTGCATAAATCAGGCATATTATACGATATAATACAAAGATAGCATATTTTATTTTTTATTGCAAATTATTGTAAATTTTTAACCATTGCTCTAAATCACCCAATAAAAAGTGCTGTTTATTAAAGGAATCATGAAAGTAAAGCTAATAATACTAAAGAGCGATATTGAGCGACAGCTCAAAGAAAAATGGTATCTGAAAAAGAAACAATGGTCTAAAAAGTGGGATAAATTCCTTGAACATGGCCACGAAAAAATGACCATAATGTTCATCCCCCATAATGAACAGAAAATATTTAATTTTCAGATATCTCGTTTCACCATACTTTTTTTCAGCTCATTAATGATTATAATTATCGTTACTTCAGCTTATGCAATAATAAAGAATGCTGCGGTAAAACGTGAAGAAGAACGTTTACTGTCAAACTACAAAGACATACGATCACAGCTTATACGGTTTGAGCAGCTGACAAATGAGCTTGATAATGAATTAGATGACATAAAACCTGATATAGAAGATTTATATGAATTAGCTACCAATAACAATAATACCCAGTCAATTTGGGAATCATCCGTAATTTCTGCGGAAGACCCCTCAATGCGTCAATATTCGGCAATTTTACCTTCTGAGGTCAAAACGTTGCGTGTATTGCAAAAGGACCTGATATGTACAACAAATACTGTAAAAACAATAAAGAATTTCATTGATGTACGTAATAAAGTTATTTATGACACTCCGTCAATAATTCCCAATGCCGGGCACATCACCTCCCTTTTTGGATGGCGCCGCTCCCCATTTGGTTTTGGGAGGGATTTTCATTCCGGCATTGACATTGCAGCACCTCAGGGTACTGAAATACGTGCAACAGCTCCAGGAGTAGTAGTATCAGCTTCCTGGGGTGGCGGTTATGGATTTATGGTCAGAATTAAACATAAATACGGCTATGAAACAATTTATGGGCACTGTTCCAAAATAATAGTCTCCCAGGGCCAGAATGTACAAAAAGGACAGGTTGTTGCCTATGTTGGCCAAACCGGTTCTGCAACGGGGAGCCACTGTCACTATGAAATACGGTTGGGCGGGGTGCCAATAAATCCTTACCCGTATATGAGCAAGATGTGGTAATACTTTTATTTCCCTGTTCTATACATGCTTGTAATGATAACACATGAAATCATTGTCCAATATCATTGTTATTGGTTTATTGCTGTCATCAGCTACTGCTATCGTTATCTCCCAGCAATTATCTCGTCCATTTGGCCAGCGCATTAATGATTATATACATACATATAAAATTTCAGAAGAGACAATACAAACCCAGACTTCTACTCAGCCAGTCATAGAATCGCAGGCTCAATCGCCATTTGATTATAATCAGGGAGACTGGACAAAATACATCATAGAGCCCCATTATAAATTTACTGTCCCAGGGACCGAACCGCTAACAGAAGAAGAGCCATATGACATTCTGTCCTATGGTTCAATGAATATTGCCGCACGATATGGAAACTCATTTTTTACCAGCAATAAATACAAACGGTTTGATGAAGACAAACCAACATCTGCATTAATTCAATCCGGTTTTACACCTGAACAAAACATGCAATTACATGTTGAAGGCAAAGCCGGCAAGCGTCTAACCCTATACATTGATCATGATAGCCAGCAGCGAACCAACACCTATAGTATGCAATACAAGGCTGTTAGCGAAGATGAAGTATTACGTGAAATTAATGCTGGTGATATAAACATAAAAGTTAATAATTCAAAATACGCAGTATTTGATGACACCACATCCAAAGGTATGGGTATAGATTTCACCATTAAAAAGGGCAATTTACAGGTAAAAGCGTTTGGTTCTATAGCTAAAGGCGTCAGTGAAGCAGAACGTTTCAAAGGCAACTATTCAAGTACAAGCATTACATTACAGGAATATCAGTATTCAAAAACCACCTATTTTCAGCTGGAACCATTCAAACGCTATGACAATATGGATACCCCTCCATCAAACTTGTATACAACCATAACATGGACATCAGCACCTATTAATCCATCAACCTACACCCCTTATTCTGTTGGAATCGATAGCTTGGGTTTTGAACTGTATGCAGATGATGCAATTACACAGAATAAAAGCGGATTGCTGGAACTTCACAGATGGGATAATCCTTCTATTATTTTAGGATATTTCAGAAGATTACAGCAGGGATCTGATTACACCATAAACTTTTCCACAGGAACTATCGCCCTGTTAAAATCTTTTAAACCCCAGGCAAAACTCTTTGCCGTATATACGCGCAATGGTGGAAATACGCAGACTTCCGACCCTTCTGCTATTACCAACCATCCGCAATTTCCCGGTAAAATATGTGTATTTATAAAATATGGTCCACTTCTCCATGAAGATATCGACTATGATGGTGTGCCTGATCCGGGTGAAGATACAAATAATGATGGCGTATTAAATATAGATATATACGAAATTCGCGGGATATATAATACGGGGTTACAAAACATTCGTGCTGAGGACGTTAAGATATCTTTTTTCAATAATCTTTTCCCTATGTCCAGATCCGACATACAAAAATTAGGAAATTTCATCATTGATTATAACACTGGCGCAATTACATTTAAGCTCCGTGAACCATTTAAACAGCTTTTGCCCGCTCAATCGCAAAAAATTATCTACACTGAATCACAAACACAGGCGTATACCGTATCCCAGTATAAGATTGGGATCGCTGGCTACAGTCAGTCACGGGGCTTTCAGTTGAAACATGTCAATATCATCCCCGACACCATACGGGTTAAGATTAATGGCATCCAGATTGCTGAAAGCCTGTACAGTGTTGATCCTACATCGGGTTTTTTCCAGTTTACCAATCAAGGGAATCCTGTAATCACTCCCGAAACTGATATTGAAATAAGCTACCAATACCTGCCCTTTGAAGGACAGGCTCAGCAATTTATTGGAGGTATGAGGGCTGATTATGCTCTGAATAAAAATATTAATGTTGGCGGGACTATTCTGTATACAACCCAGGGCATGGCATCCACCATTCCACTGCTCGGCAATGAACCTACACAAACAACCGTTTTGGAAGCCGATAGTTCCGTTGAAGTGAGCTCTCATGATATATCAGCATTTGCCTCAAAAATAGCACAATCCGATATTCCCATACCAGTACAGTTCAAAGGCTATGCAGAGTACGCAAAAAGCTACCACAGCATTAATACCTTTGGTAAAGGATTAATTGATGACTTTGAATCCATTTATTCAGGAATAACACTTGCAATGTCCGAAAAAGACTGGGTATTGGGTTCGTTGCCTGACAGCATCCAACAGGATCAACGTGCAAGAATTTATTATAAATTTTATCGCGATATTAATAATCAAGAAACACTCTATGGCTTAGACTTTACCCCCATTGATGTGCCATATTCTAAAAAGCCCGGCCCTTACAATGTTGCAACTGGCCACATTGCATCATCACTTCAGAGCGAGCAATCCCAGCGTTCTTTAGGCTTAAACTTTGATTTTTCATCGGGCCAATGGATATCCATTGTTACCCGTTCGCTATCACAAAAACCCTCTGATTTATCTGATTTAGAATATGTTGAGATATGGTACAGGAGTACCGGTGGTACAGGTACTGTAGACATGTACTTAGATATTGGTACCATAAATGAAGACAGTGATGGTGACGGTATTCTTGATACTGAAGACAGTAACCGTAACGGATTTTTAGATTATGATACCAATAGGAACATCTCTGAAGATACAGGATATACGTTTAATAATCCGTTCACAACAACGGTAGGTTCAGGGCCAGGTTTGTCCCCAACAACCATTGGAGACGGAGTACTCAATACTGAGGATTTAAATGACAATGGCATGCTCGATACCGGTGAACAGTATATACGCATACCCGGATTAACAGCCCCAATCACTGTTGATTGCACCAATACCACATGGCAAAAGCTCCGTATATATATAAATAAAACTAACCCGGCTTTGTATACCACATCGCCAGATGCATTTGAGTATATATTGAAAAAAATATATACCATTAGAGTACTATTACACAGAAATTCAGCCACTACCGGCACAATCCTTATTGATACCATTCGCTTTGTTACAATGCACTGGCAGGTGGATAGTATTAACGGTACAACTGGTGGAGATACCGATAAAGTAAAGCTTACCCTTATTGATTCATTTAATGATTCAGATTATGCTCAGGAGTCATTTGCACGCGCTGAGAGTGATGTATATACTAGTCTGTATGGCGACAAAAGTAGAAAAGAACTCACCCAGACTATGGAATCTGCCCTGAATGTAACGTATAATGCTATTACTTCAGCCACTATAAAAAGAAAATTTTATAAACCAATGGATCTCAGGTTTTACCGCAATGTTCATTGCTGGATAAATATACGAAATTATACTATAGGTGATACACTCATATTCCGCTTGCATTCTTCAGATACTGATTATTTAGAATATTTATATAACCCGCAACTTATGCAAACCTGGGAAGATATTGTATTGTCATTACAATGCAGTAATACAAATGCTCAATTCATAAAAAAAGAAGGCAACCCTGACCTTAAACGCATAATAGCGATCACAGTTTCAGTGCAGAATACCACTACCAGCGGGGAATTCTGGCTTGACGATATCTATGCCAGTGACCCCATGACACTTGAAGATACTGCTCACTGGTATGAGGGAACTATAAAAATAACCAAACCAGTTGCTCGCACCCAGGCAGGGACTCCGGTGCTATCCGATATTACTCTATCATATTTAAAAAAAGAGCACGGAAATAATTTTTATACAATAGGGCAACCATATACAGATATTTCAGAAGATTATAACCAGGCTACAGTAACATGCCAGGTGCTTCCGTATTGGCACACATCACTAGATTTCATTCAGGAAGATTCCCAAACTGATAGTCTTAATGAGCAGGTAACCGCATCCAGAAGAGGAATAACCAGTATAAAACAATTCCATTTTTCCTCAACACTTTCCCCTCCCGATACAGCTATTCCCCAACTAAACGTACTATACAATTATGAAAACTTCAATAATATGCAGGCATATTACCAGGATGTAAACACTTTCGATAATGATACCAGCAAAATCACGCATCAGGCAACAGTTGGCGTAAACCAATCGTTACATGATGTACTGGGTGGAGATTTTTCGTACAGGGTACTTCTTGATACTTCATTTAAAGAAGATATATTCAAAGAAAACAGCCAATCAGTAGCAACAGGTTCAAACACACAAAAAAAACAGCGAGAATCCTGTTCAATGAATATCAATTATCAATTCATGCATTTTTTTATTTCCCCAAACATTCAACTTCTGTCAGAAGAATTTATTACCTATTCAGGAGCAGTTACTGATATTAACACACCATTATCACAGGAGATTAGTTCTGGCTATCACATTCCTTTTATATATGGTGATAGTATTCGATTTATTGAGCGTCTAAAAAAAAGTTCTCTTTCCTTTGGTCTTAAAAGCTATAAACTTATAAACCCTTCCATTACCTATGAATTTTCATACTTTGAAAATCAATTTAAAGACCTGCAATCCTATGATACATGGATGACCTCGGGATTCAATCGTACCCGTTCTACGCAGGGATTTCTATCCAGTACAATTGCCTTACCTATCAATCTCCAGACTATATTCCCCAGTATAAAAAGTTGTTCATTCAACTATACGCGGGCAAGCACGCTGAATGAGATCAATGTCCCCTATGAAGGCGAGTCCATAAATTTTTATGAAGAAAAATATGGAGTAAGTCATTATTTGAATCAATGTGCTGACCCCATCTATAACATTATTCACTATCCCCCATGGCATTTTTTTAAAGGAAGATCAAATTACGCTCAAGGGCGTGATTTTGTAAGTCATACCGTATCGTCTCAGCCAGAAGTTAATGGGACACCATTCTCAGACTATAATAACTATTTCAGGCTGTTAGATAATGCTTCATTCAGTATAAACTGGGAACTATCGCCATTTATTTTATTTGTAAACAGCAGCATACATTCAGTTTCTGACCGCAACGGCGTTAATACCGCTTCCCAGCAGGTTGTTACCTATACTCTTGTTTCATCATTAACATGTGATTTAATGAAAATATTTTCCTTTGGTTTTTTCAGGCAAAACAGGCCGGATCTTCCGTACCATTCCGCAACTGCATTACTGGAATATCAGTGGAATAGATACCTTCGTATTACTTCCAACATACTGCAGGATGAGCATACACCCGGTATTGGGGCAACATTCAAATGGGAAAGGTCAAGCATTGCTGCAAAATTTGGAGTAAGCTACCGTACCCAAAAATGGCACGAGTTTATTCCGGTTGATGATAATGAGCGTTCAGCAAAGGATGATATCTATTTTTATAATATGATGGTACAATCGCCATTTACAAATATTGATAAGGGATACACATTTTCCACAATTTATGAAACAGATGTCCCTTTTATTTATGATTTCTTCAGCACCTGGTATACATTGACAGCTTTACCTATATTCAGATTAGAATATCTTATAACACTGAACCGCTATAACTATACTTACTATACTTCACCTGAACCCTATGACCTGTACAGTGTATCATCAAGCCTGACAATAAATGTCCATAAAAATGTTCAGGGATCATGTATTGCACGTGGCATACTGGAACGCTACAGAAACAGGGAAACAAATGACGTTAACCGTGAAATTATATCATATGAACTTGGCTTCCAATTCAGCCTGTTATTTTAATATAACCAGATATTCCTGCACCATTATAAACGGAATAAATGTTTAAGTTTATTTTTAAAGTTTTTAAATTTACTCTGTAATGCAATTTTCAAGCTGCTATCTCTTTGATTTTTTAATATCTGATTTGTTGTTATTTCTATTATCTCCCACAACTTTTCCTGATCAGGACAATGTACAAAATAATCAATATGGACCTGGAATGCTCCCTTGAACTTTCGTCCTCCGCCATCAGCAGTAATATTTTTTATAAGCGCATTCAAATCAAAATTTTCACTTCTTGTCCTGAATGATGCGTCAATATCCAGTTTAGTGTGATTATTATGATACACTCCCCCATATACTACCACAAGCTCAACTGGATTATTGTGTAAAAGATAATCCGCAATGATGGCAATAGTATCACGATACCTTTCTTCAACAAATCCAGCCCCGGCAATAAGCCAATCTTTATAAACGATAGCGTTATTCATTGCTTTCTGTAACAGGCCTAATGCATGCGGAGTTAAAGGCGTATTTTCAATCTGTTCAATTATTGCCATATTGCAATATGGCTTAATATATTCCAGTGTTATTGTATCATATTCACTCATATGTTTAAAGCTATCAGAGTCCGTCTTGATGCCTACATATAGTGCTGTTGCTATACTGGAAACATCTTCTAATGATATAAATGATATATGCTGCATTAATAATGCACAGAGTGTGCTTGTTGAGGATACTTTATCAGTTAAGATGCGGAAACGCGCAGGAACGTCCTGTTCTGCTGGTGAATGGTGGTCTAAATGAATTATACAGGGTGTCGTAGTAAAAAAATCTTCCAGAATAGCTGTCTGATAATCGCATACAATATACCCTGTGTACTTATGTATTTTACTTTCTTTCATATCTGCCACAACGTGTAGCGGTATATTGAAAGCTGATATAAATTCCTTATTTGATGGCAGGGAAGCAGGCATAAATCCAAGTATAGTAGCTTTAACATGTAACAGCGTACATAGTTTCCAGAAAAAATATGACGAAGCTATAGCATCCGGATCCGGGGAACCTTTTATTATAATTGCTATATTATCCTGTTCCTGCAACAACGATATAATTTTTTTCGCTGATTCTTCAAAATTAATATCAATCATGATATCAAAATATAGTATAGATATATTTTATTGTCAATATTCATTCTATTCGGAATATAATAATACTGATATCTTCTTTTACCGCTGTATTGCCTGTATAAGTATCTATGTCAGAAGAAATACGCCTGATTATAAGAGCCGGGCTTTCATTGCTGTGGAGTCTCATGAGATCTTTAATTCTTCCAATGGAATACGGTTGTCCCATCTGATTTACAGCACCAGTAATGCCATTAGAGTAAATACAACCAATACACGGCCCCTTGATACCATATTCTTTTGATTCATAAATAAAATCTTTCTCTATACCAATTGGTATTCCTTTAGTATCTAACTCTATAAAACTATCATTGTGAATTTCATATATAATCAAAGGATTAAACGCTGCATTAATATATTTCAGAGATAATGTTTCTGAGTTAAATGTAAAACAAAATGAAGTGGCATATCTTTCCGTAAATCTGGATGTACATACCACCCAGTTTAATAACTGCATAATTTTTTCCGGTGTGTCATATATGGGGGATAACGATTCAAACGCAGCATAAATCTCTAATGCCAGAACTGCTGCATCCACTCCACTATAGGAGCAATCGGATACTAAAAAAGCCAGCGCATTTTTATGTAAAACCTTTGCATTAAAGAATTCCCCCCCTAAATGTGAATTGTTCATAAAAAATGAGCTTATCCTGATATGGTCAATATAGGGCATCTGCCGGGGTATAATTGAATTTTTTATAGCACTCACAACTAAATTATCATGTTCGCCAACCTGTTTTGATTTTACCTCTTCAATCTGGAGTGAATTAACAAGTGCATTGTTAAATTTTACCCTGTATAACTCCATAAACTCAATCTCATTAAATGTATATGGCCTCCCCTTTTTTTGAGGTCCAATAAAAATTATTCCTATAATTTTATCTGACTGGTCAAAACATGGGAGGATAACTTCAATAGAATTGTTTTTTACCAGTGTTAGTACATCATCATAGGGCTTAATTGTTTCATCAGTGTAGAATAATGATTGATGTATTGTTGTTTTTACTATCTGGCATAACTGGACCAGTGAATCATCAGCAGATATCCTTTTTATCACAGGCTGCTGTCCTATAGTATGACTCAATATATATGCCTTTTCAGCTTCATTATACATTACAAATGAAGCAGATGAGACATTAAAGAGGTATTCCAGTGAATCCATGGTGGTAGTAAAGAACCTATCCCAGTATGTGGGATCACCTTCAAATTCCTCAACCTGTGACAATGCCTGTATAAACTCATTAAAGCGTTTTTCTAATCCAGCGTATTCTCTTTTAATCAATTTTTCTACATATGGCTGTATAATTCTAGTGAAGAAAACTAAATATACGAAATTTAATAAGGAGACAGCAACTGCAGGTATCTGGCCTCCTGCCATAAAATAACGGTAACTGTTAGCAAGAATCCAGTATGTTGGAATTACTGTGAATACCAGTACAATACCATAATACAATATTTTAAGATAAAATTCTTTAAAGTTAAGATATCGCTCGTCAGAGATAGCATAGTTATTAATATACAATAATAACAAAGCTGCCAGGGTTATTCCTAAACTGTGATATTCAAAGCGTTTAAAAACATAGGGCAGTATGATAAAAGAAATGAGTATTATGAGTGCGCCAACGTGATTTCCCATAAACACATAAAAAAGCTGATACCTGAAAGAGGTATTCTCCAGACGTCGTACTTTATAATACAAGGTAAAGAACGTTCCTATAATATAAAAAACAAAAACAACCAGATACAGCATTATAAACTGACCATATACAAACCAAATATGGATGCCATCAAACGAAGCAGAAAGAATTATATCATTGGATACCACCGTGAGCAAAAAAGCAATTACTCCTGGAATTGCTGAAATAACAATAAACAGAGGGCTCTTTTTCTCCCAGCGCGGAAATATCTGCGTATAATGGAAGAAAGCCTGATTAATGATTATAATTAATGCAAAATACCAGCGTGTTACCTCTGTTATCCCAATATTTGAAATAAAAAAAGGCATCAGCAGGCATGAAATCATCCCTGCAGTAAGCAACCCTATAAATGAAAACAACCTATTCACTGCATACGAAAACCGCTTCAGAACATTAACCAGCACTACATACAAAGCATACAAAAGTGTAGAAAAACAAAATAGAATAATTATATATTTCAAAGCAAAACCTTCCGATATCTATAATTTAATATCTACGCAATACAAACAGGCAACTTCTACAATAGATATCAATAAATTTCAAGCTAAATACTAAAACATCTGTCAGCTTTATTGTTATGTAAGAGCATTTATCAATTTTTGCTTTAACTTTTTATTAATTGTTAAAAGCTTTTTTTTAACACAATGATATGAAATCCCCTGTTCAGCAGCCAATTGTATATATCTCTTGTTATGAAAATATTTATCCAATATAAGTTTCTGTTCATCATGTTCCAGTTCATCAATAACATCATAGAGAGTACTCACAATCATGCCATCAATTACTGTATCGCCAATATCCTTGCTTTGCACATCAGTGACAGTCTCTATATCTATAAAAGCCACAGGGTTCTTATTGTTACAATATTTTTGCCGTATAATTTCGCTTCTCATACGGGATATACATACATTCCGTGTTGCCTTTATGATATAGTTCTTAGTTTTACGTGAATGGGGGTCATTATAAAAGCCAGCATGCAACAAGTTCAGAAAAACATCATGAAATATATCTTCAATTTCGTCTTTATCAGAATAAAACCTTGCAATGATTTTTTTGACATAAGTGCCATACAGGATATAACATTGAGCAATACAATCAGAACTTTTGTTATTCATAGGTATCCTCCAAAATATTCCTTATATTTTTGTATTATTTTTTAATTTGTCTTTTTTAAAAATAAATAATGGACATTCTTGCCTGCACAGACTGCATAAATGTTCACGCCATTGTTTAAAAATATTTAAAAAATTAATATCATTTTTCTCTCTATACTTCCTATTACTTCATAGAGCATTAATCTTTTTTTTTCTTCTCATTCTTTGACATATCTGAAATTGAGAAAAAATTTTTTTATAGTAATTTTATTTTAGACTTCACAAAATAGTAATGCATTCAATATGAAATACTTTACTATTTATCTGCTATTTTTTAATACTAATTGCTTAAAATAATTGATATATTTATTTACTGGTATAGTTTACTGGGAAGGGGGTAGTATATGTTTAAGCCACCATTAAATATGCAAACCACCACGTTGTGGAATTATCCCTCACAGCATTATGGAAATAAACAACAGGGTCACCAGAATTACCCTGGAGCTACACCGTCATATATCATCTGGAACCTTCTCATGCGCTTTACAAAAAAGGGGGATCTTGTTGTTGATCCCATGTGTGGTAGCGGTACTACCATTGATGTTTGCAAAGATACAGGTAGAAAATGCCTGGGCTACGATATTCACCCATTCCGAAAAGATATAATCAAGGCTGACGCACGTACAATACCTCTTGAAAATAATAAGGCCGACTTTGTCTTCATAGACCCACCCTATGGCGACAACATATCCTATTCTGATGAAAAGGATTGTATTGGAAAATTGAAAGCAACTGAAAAAGAGTATTTCACCGCAATGGAACAGGTTATACATGAAATTCACAGAATAGTAAAACATGAACGTTATATGGGCTTATATGTATGTGACTACTACAATAAAAAAGATGGATTTGTACCTATTGGATTCCGTTTGTTTTCACTGTTGACAGAATATTTCATCCCAATTGATATAATAGCAGTAGTACGCCACAACAAGACACTTCAGATGGGAAACTACCATAAAGCAGCATTGGAGGGAAATTTTTTCTTACGAGGATTTAATTATCTTTTTATCATGTATAAGGAATAACTCAGCCAATATATCGTGTAGCACCATTAATATCACAAATGGTAAATTTTTCAGGAAGAGATGCATAAAACGAGAAGCCTTCATGCCACACACCATTTTTATTGCGATAATACCACACACGTTCATTGCAGGCTTTTTTGTAGAACTCATAGTGCACACGTAACTCATCATTAATTTCATCAGCAATTTTAATCCTGTTAATAAAACGGCATAACTTCCACAGTGCTGTAATATCTTCACGGGTAAAACCTTCCCCAAATGAATACAGAGCACTCCCTCTGCAAAACCGCCTGTCTTCAGGCACCCCCATGCTTTCAAATAGCCTCACCCCTGGCAGCATATAGAGGGGAGAAAATCCTATTATCACAGGCAACGAAGCTAAAAAAAGAATATCATCAATACATGTTTTAACAGAAGCGCCGGGCAACCCCGCAATGATATATACTATCACCCTGACTTTCCCCACACTCTTCCAGGCAATATCTTTTATAATTTCCTGTAATGCCGGACGATGATGATGCACAACAACCTCCTCATGTGATGAAACAAGCGAGAGGTTGAATTCTAAAAATCCAGCTTCCAGCGCATCATCAATCACCGCATATAGATTGGATGCTGTCACACCATTCATACATAAAAACTGCATTCCTTTAGTATGATAGTATTTCATAAGCGATAGTAACTGTTTAGCAAACCTTCTGTTAAATAAAAAATTATCATCCTCAAAATTGACTATCTTCACTCCGTGTGAATACAGGTATTCAAGTTCTTGCTGTACAGAATCAATAGTGCGCTGGCAGTAATGATATCGTGAGTGAATTGAACAAAAATCGCAGTGATACACACAACCCTTACTGCATATGATATTTGCCATTCGTTTACCATAATATGCATACCAGGTATCACGATGCGGGAATTTATGCATGAAGAATTCGTTGACTGATGAACTGTCATGGTCAATGAGTTTCGGAAGATGTGAAATGTTGCCATTTGAACAATATATCTCCTGCAGCAGTACAGGCAATATCAACTCTCCATCTCCACGAACATAAAAGTCAGCCTTGCCGTTTTCTACAATTTTTGTATCAGCCCATACAGCCCAACCTCCAACAATAACTATCGCCCCTGTTTCCTTTTTAATTCTTGCTGCTAGAACCTCCACATCATGGTGATATGCTGAAAATAACGAGCTTATACAGACAACATCAAATGCATTGTCTTTTATAAAATTAACTATTGTATCATATGAATATCCAAATCGTTTAAATCCATGAAAAAGGCTAAACCATGATGTATCCTGTACATACAGATGGTGAAGATAATTAAATATCTCAGGCGTTGGGATTACTTTGGAAGTCCCTTTGTAGCGTGCATCAAAGATTGAAACACAAAGCCAGTCATATTCCGCCAATGCATCTTTGATGTACAGAAGACCCAGCGGTTCTGCGCGGTGAAAGCTATAATAGAAATCAAATATTGGCGGTGATAGCAACAATACTTTGAGAGGCATACTATTAATACTTAATCTTTGTTCCGCGGAACAGTATGGCTGTTCTACCTATCTGTATTTCATCCCAATCTGAAAGAGGTTTGGGACGCAATAATTTTTTATTGTTTAAAAATGTGCCATTATCACTTGCAAGGTCAAAAAGATAGTAGGTATTCCCAACTTTTTTGATTTTTGCATGTTTTAAGGACACAGCATCATCATTGATGACTATCGTATTCTCCTTATCTCGTCCTATTGTTACCTCTTCCCAAATAAGAGGAAATTTTTTTCCTGTTTCAGGTCCGCTTTTTTCAACCAGCCATGCATTTGTATAACTGAAATCAGGCAATGTTGCCAGAAGCAGCGTATCTGTATCTTTTTTTACAGCTTCATCTTTTTCATAGAGCACAGAATAGTATCTTTGGACAGGCTGTGGTATTCGTTGCATGCTTACAAGCTCAACGATATATTTCCATTTATTTATAAATACCAGAATAACAATAACGAGCGCCATCACTAAAAGCACAACAATCCCTGCCATCACTACAACTGGCAGATCGGTATGTATTGTATATGTATTCTCTGGTAATGAGTATTGTGCATACCCCGTATCATTATCCTGAATGGATCTGTATTTAAATTGCACTTCTATGTGATGAATGGCTTCATCATGTTTTTTTGTTTTAAACATGATTTCAAATGGTATGGTATCTGGTAGCATCCGTGTTTGCAGTACGTCAATCACTGCATCTTCCACCCCTGCAGCAGCAACAAACAGTTTCCCTTTGGTAATCTTACTTAACCTTCTCACTGCAGCTGCTTTTGAGCACCGTTGGGGGACAATTGTATATACAGGGATTGCATGCTCACGGGCATTAGTGACAACATCGTCAGGCAGCATAAAACTGCCTTCATCTTTTCCATCAGTTAGCAAAATAATGGATTTTCCACCCTTCTGGATAGCTATTTCTTCCGTGGCAGTAAACAAACAATTATATAGCTTCGTTCGTTTACCATGCTGCTGTATTGACTCAATTGCTTCAGTGGCAGTGGCTATATCGTTTGAAAATGTACTCAGTGTTACAACTTCATCATTAAACTTATATACTATAAACCTGTATTTATCTGTACTTTTTTTTATGATATTTAAAGCTATTTTTTTAAGCTTTAAAAAATTTTTCTTTGATAAACTCTTGCTAGCATCAATACACAGCGCAATATACGTATCTGTATCCAGTAACCTTACAGTAAACTCATTTATAGATGTAGTATCTTCCACAACAGCAAAATTTTCCCTGCCAACTGTATTGAACTGTACTCCTTCAGGTGTGTGTATAATACCCTTTATGGTAATCTCAGGAAATGAATCTGCAACGATACGTTCAATTGAAACAATTGGCCCTGCAAACAGCACGCCAGGTATATAAAGAAATACTGTGCATACAACCACAACAGCATATTTCAGGTATTTTCTCATAGAATTTTTCATATGGACATAATTAATAAAAAAATTGTCATTTCAGCCTTAGATGATTGCTTTTTTAGATTTCTCTAACGTCTCTCATCCAAATGACATCAGCATTTCATTTGTATCACACAGATAGTGGTTCTGTCAATTGATGATTGACCACATTTGCATACATTAAAGATACTTTTTAAAACAAACTCACATGACAGCATTACAATATATAAACAGTTACGATATGTGTACTATATATAGTATCGGTATGGTTGAATGGCGAATACAATCAAATTTTACTCATGGGCGCAATCTGTAACCTGACCCTTCACAAGCCTGACAGCATGCGGCAGTGCATCCTGTATAACCTCCAAATGCTCCACAACAGCTTTTGGGCTTCCGGGAAGATTAATAATAATTGAAGATCCCCTGATGCCCGCTATCGCCCGTGACAGCATCGCATGTTTGGTTATTGCAAGTGAAGCAGAGCGCATGGCTTCCGCAAATCCCGGAGCATAACGTTCAATCACATCAGCTGTTGCCTCTGGCGTGACATCGCGGGGAGCAAATCCCGTCCCTCCTGTTGTCAGAATACAATTAATATTTCTTGCACACAGATCCCGCAAGGTTTGTGCAATCATCTCACGCTCATCGGGAACAATGCAAAAATCAACCACACTATATCCCCGGCTCCTGGCCCATTGTTCTATAGCCTTGCCAGAAAGGTCCTCGCGCTCTTTTCTGTAGGATCTGTCACTCACCACAACTATCGCAATACTGATCATACTATCCCTCTATCTCTATACTTTTTACAGTAAGTTCTCTTCCTGAAATTATGGTCACATTGGGCGAATTACACTGCGGACAGCTGAATTGCCAGTCATTTTTATTAAAATGAAATTCATTACCGCAATCATCACATTTCAACGATGCCTTCACCATTTCAACAATCAGTTCAGCCTTTTCCGCAATGGTATCCTTGCTTACAAAATCAAAATATGTCTGCATCCATTCAGGGATATAATCAGACAATTCCCCCACCAGAAGATGAATTTTCGTTACCCTGCCAGCACCGTTTTGTGATGCATGCTGAACAACAATATCAAGGACATTGGACATTATAGATAATTCGTGCATTGTTTCCTCTCAAACGCTAATCGTTTTTGTACAATATATCGATATGTAAATATGAGCAATCTTTTCTTCATTATTTTGTAACCGATAGTTACCATGCAAAAAAAAATTGATTCATATATTTCCCATAACATTCATTATATCGATTTCTGTATCGGGCAACTAAAAAAAGATATTGATGTCTTGCCCAATAGAACCGAAGCCATCACAGAAACACTGAAACATATTCTTTTCCAAAAGGAAACAACACTTCCCTTATCAAACCAGGGAATCACAGCATGCAATGACCTTCAACGGGTGATGAAGGGATGGGACATAATACAGCATGGTGATCTGGCAGGTTATATTTACCAGAATATCAAAGATACACACGACAAAAAAAAGAAAGGGCAATTCTTTACGCCACCTGCTATTGTACAGTATATGGTTGAACACACGCTGCAACACCACGATAATCCATTTACTCTGAAAATTCTGGATCCAGCATGTGGATCGGGTCAATTTTTGATTTATGCATACCAATACCTTATGGAGCTCTACAAACAACTTGGCATTTCTCAGAAAGAAGCTGCATACAATATCTGTCACAATAACCTGTTTGGCTATGACATTGATCCTGTTGCCTGTATGATTGCACAGTGGAATATAAAAAGACTTTCGGGCACACATACCAACATCTTTCACAGGGATTTGCTTTTGGCAGAAGATCTTTTTACTAAAAATAATGATTTGAGATTTAATATCATTATTGGCAATCCACCCTGGGGTGCACATTTTACACATACCCAAAAACAATATTTCAAACAGCATTATTTTTCAGCTATAAGTGGTATAAACAGTTTTACATTATTTATTGAACGGTCACTATCTCTTTTACATGAATGCGGAATTTTGTCATTTCTAATCCCTGAAGCATATCTCAACATTAAAGCACATAAGAATTCGCGCCATATTGTACTTTCAAATACCGTAATCAAAGAAATAGTTCAATGGGGAGATTGTTTTAAAGGAGTCTATGCACCAACTATATCGCTTACTGTTCAGAAGGAACCACAGGAAGAAATTCGCAGGAAGCATATTGTTCACATAAAGCACGCAAAATCATTAACAACTATCGCACATTTGATACCCCAACATATGTATTGTAATACTCATGAATCCATTTTCGCCATCAACTATACACGAAAAGCAGTAGCACTATTAGAGCATATTCATGCATTATCATATATTACATTAAAAGACAGAGTTAAATTTTTTCTTGGTATTGTCACTGGAAATAATGATTTCCATATCAGCACCATCAAAGATTCACTACATACTGATCCAATAATTATTGGCAAAGATGTAGAGAAATTTCGAATTAATTTCAGCAACCATTATTTCAAATATAATGTGAACACATTACAACAGGTTGCCGAACAGCAATGTTACCTTACAAGGAATAAAATACTATATAAATTTATTGGCAGGCACCTGACCTTTGCCGTTGACCGGCATGGACTGTATACTCTTAATAATGTTAATGGTTTTATTCCATTGTCAGCACAGCTGGAACCTGATGTCATTGTTGCTATTTTAAATTCTAGCCTTCTGCAATATATTTATGAAACCCAATTTTTTACTGTTAAAGTTTTGCGGGGTAATCTGGAAAAACTGCCTATAAAAATAATTAATTCTGCAAACAAAAAGCTTTTAAAAAAATTATCTTTAGAACTCAGTGAAGAAACTGACAAAGTTAAACGGAAAACATTAACAGATACAATTGATGATATTGTTTTTCATGAATACAGGATTAGTGATATTCTTGCACACCACATCCATGAAAGCATTGCCATAGGAAATTCAATAGCATAATCAGTATTGATTTGAACTACCCTTAAAAATTATTACCCCATCTACTGTATCATCACTCTTTTCATCAATAAAAGCAATCCCCCTTGATGGATACATATAGATTGCCCCATCTTCATCTTTTAAAACCCGCATCCCTTCATTGCCATAATTAAATACTATTGCCATTATACCCTCTGATACGCGCATTCCATCAATTAAAATACCATGTGAGCCCCATACAACAACAAATGTTACTTTGCCATTATATAATCCTATGATTGTTGATGGATTACAGTATGTATATAAAAAATGGAAAGGCAATGTAATTTCAGATTTTAATTTTAGCACATCCTTAAAAAAATCATGCGTTACATTGTGTGTTTTTTCAAAAGGATTCCCTTTTATGAATAAAACTTCCTGTTCAGGCATATCAATCACCGTAGATGACGCCCCAACACCCGGTACAATTAATGCTTCATCTTTGACCACCATGCTGCGCAGTTGCCCTTGATTTATTTGAGCACTAATCCATGCCGGAATCATAAAATATACCAAAAGCATACTAAGAAAATATTTCTTTTTTTTAATATAGTTCATGAGTTTATATCCCTTAATTTCTCAACTTCCCTTTTTACAATGGCGTGTTTTCGTGGATAGTTTTCTGTAGTAAACCTGTCTTTAATAAAGATATAACCTTCATATAGCTTAAGCTTTCTTGCTTCTTCCACAGTTGCCATGTGGCCACCAAGATTATGTGCATGTTGTTTTAAATAGTTAACCAGTACTGCTATATCATTTTTGTTGGCATTTTTTGCCTTATGCAGTCTGGTGCTATCATGTTCTGCTATTCCTTCGTCATCCATATGCATCGTTTCATTATTTTGTATACCCATTTCATACACATCGAGATCATAATATATATACAGCCACCCCCTTGGCTTTACAAAGGGTAATCCATACTCCAGTGCCATAAACGGGTGCGAAAAAGCACGTGCCACAGCAAAATCAAAAGTATCCCTGTATGCTTTTTCTTTTGCTATCTCTTCAACCCTCCCCTGAATTACCGTAACAATATCAGTGATGCCCAATGCTTGTATTGTATTCAACAGGAATTTAATTTTTTTATTATTTGAATCTACCAGAACACCCTTCATATTCCCGCAAAAATACAGCAAAAGCGGGATTCCCGGTATCCCTGCGCCTGTGCCTATATCTATAAACGTTGTTCCACGTGGAACATCCACATGCATTAAAGGGGTTATGCTCCCCACGATAAGTTCTTTGTAAATAGATTCAATATCTTTTAAACCCGTAATATTGGTTGTTTTATTATACTCATGTATAAATCGAGCATATTCCTGCAGTTTTCTGTATATTTCTTCCGACATGACTACTGTATGTGAAGTTGGCATAATTTATATTCTCTTGCACTTTACTATCAATAAAATCAGCGATTTATTTTAACACAATATATTTCTTCGTTATAATGATCTTTCTCATTAAAAACAATAATTATTTTTTACTATTATTCTTTTTTTCAATATTTATTCCATATTCTTTTATGCATACAAAAATATTCCTGTATATTGTATTATTAATAAAATATCTAAACATATCCTGTACTGTTTATTTTCATATAAAGTGGATTCTCTTGAGGATTCATGTTTTTTTATTTAAATAGCATTGCTCCAGTCATTAATTGCTTCTTTGGATAGAGAATATATTAGTTCCATCCCTTCCCCATAGCTTACATCATTACTGCATCCATTGGTATGATTTTCAACTAATGGCATAAACTTAATTTACAGAATTACTCCCTGTCTTGATTACATATGCTACATCAACTACGAAATATTTTAAATACAATTTTATATTTCTATAAGTCGGTATTCATAACGTAATAACCTGTTTCATCAGCCTATATCGCTATTGTCAAACTGAATTTTACTATTCTTATTAGATAGTATTTCTTCCTCTCTGGGCTTGGAATGCAGTATCCGGTTAAGCCACCGATGATTATATAGCCAAACATAGTTGGTGAGCACCTTGACAGGTGATTACAAATACTTTTCGACGGACTCAGTGGCCACCTTTTGATTTTTTTGGTGAGAATTCTATCTTAACTCAGTAACTAATTTACCAATCTTGGGTGTTAACGTTTTGAACTATGCAATTATATTATTGTGTAGTGTATTTTTACATTGCGATACCTTGTTACCCTAAGGCTGATAATATTTACTCTAAGTCTTTAAGTTTTTTTGCTAATAAAAGAGTTTCCGGCTATTATATGAATATGTTATATTTTCATTGCACTGCCACATCATCAGCAACTGAATGGTTTACGAGCCTACCCAAATAAACTCAGAACATCTGACATTGATATCTTTTGAATAATCAGATATTGATACATCTCACCGCAATTTCCATTGCTGGTATATTAATAGCAATTTTATCCTTAATAAAATATTTTTCACATGACACATTCAGGTCAATTGCCTGTGATTATACCATTGTCATTAGCCGTAGCATTTGAATTATATGTTGTAATCTCATTTCCCTGGCATTAATTAATTTTGCTGGCCGATATAAAAATATATTTATATTAAAATGACCACAATAAATAGTTATACACTTTTAGATAGTTTCTATAACACCTTTTTACAGCCTTAATCTCAGTTTTATATGTATTCTTTCTCATTGAGCGGTATTATAATGTGACATAATGTTCCACGTGGAACATTGAATCTCAGGAATCATACAGTAAACCATGCCTAAAGAATCTTGGTTACTTAATTGGATTGTTTTCTGTGTAATGATTCAAGATGTACCAGGACTATTGATATATCCGAAGGATCAACACCTGAAATACGAAGCGCCTGCCCTATGGTTTCAGGTCTTATTTTTTTCAGCTTTTCCCGTGCTTCATTCTTAAGCCCTGTGATTGCATCATAATTTATGGTTTCAGGTATTTTTTTGTTTTCCATCTGTTCCATCTTTTTTATTCGCTCAAAGTCTTTTTTTATATAGCCTTCATACTTTATGTTCATCTCAACAATCTTTGCTTCCTGCTCATTCATTATAAGGCTACTATCGCCTTGCGTAATAAATGGTAATACATCATCAAGACTGATTTCTGGCCTTCGTAAAAGTTTTCCAGCCTGTATCTGGCTTTGCTCTTCTATGCCAATCTGTTTATTATTCAATATTTCCTGTAACTTTTCATCAATCACAATAGATACTGTATTAATTTTAGCTGTCAGTTCCTGTATTCGTTTATATTTTTCTACTGTCTTCTCATAGAAAGCTTTATCAATCAGGCCAATTTCATAACCATACCGCATTAATCGTTCATCAGCATTATCCTGCCGCAGCAGTAATCTGTATTCTGCCCGTGAAGTAAACATCCTGTATGGTTCATCTGCACCTTTAGTAACCAGATCATCTATCAGCACACCGGTATACGCTTCTGAGCGCTTTAATACAAGCGGTGGCATCCCTAACAGTTTATTGCCTGCATTTATGGCAGCAATAATACCCTGTGCGGCAGCTTCCTCATATCCTGATGTCCCGTTTATCTGCCCTGCATGGTATAAGCCTTTGACCGTTTTTGTTTCCAGTGTGTGGTACAATTCCACAGGAGGCACATAATCATATTCAACTGCATATGCTGGCCTCATTACCTGCACTTCTTCCAGCCCCGGTATGGTTCTTATCATTTCCAACTGAACATCTTCGGGCAATGAGCTTGAAAACCCATTAAGGTAGTACTCATTGGTGTGCAAACCTTCCGGCTCCAAAAAGAGTTGATGTCTGTTGCGTGAAGAAAAACGAACAACTTTATC
>DYLU01000088.1 GCA_020721905.1 Leptospira biflexa
GACGATAGCATCTTGCCTGCGGAAAGCAACGTCTTTAAATAATATTATTATGTGTGGTGGTTACCGTCGCTGTCGCGACGATAGCATCTTGCCTGCGGAAAGCAACGTCTTTAAATAATATTATTATGTGTTGTGGTTACCGTCGCTTTCGCGACGATAGCATCTTACCTGCGGAAAGCAACGTCTTTAAATAATATTATTATGTGTTGTGGTTACCGTCGCTTTCGCGACGATAGCATCTTACCTGCGGAAAGCAACGTCTTTAAATAATGCTATCGTGCATTGTGGTTTACCGCAGCTTTCACTATAGTGCTATTCCTACCTGCTGAGTGCAACGTCTTTCAATAGTTATCGCGGAAAATATTTTGCAATCTCTTTATTATACTCATCAACCATCACTGCAATTGCAGGGTCATCAGGATCTTCCCATTTTGGCTGAACAAATGAATGTGTATACCGTGTGATATATTTATTGGTTACTGTCGCCTGCAAAACCCCTATACGTGCTCCGCCTGGCCCTGCCTGTACTATTAATGTATTGCCCACTTTTACGGGTTTTTTAACCAGTGTCTGCGAGTGGCCTCCAACAATAAGCCCAACAGCCGGAAAAAGGGTTGCCAGTTCCTTATCCTTTTCAAAACCAAGATGCGAAAGCACCACAATCAGGTCAGTGTTTTGCAAATTTTTTAACTCATTTTTCAAAGCTTGCACATAATCGCTGATTTTAATCTTTGTTATGATTTCATTGATATAATACTTAAATGCATCGTTGTCAATTACAGCAGTTATTCCAATTTTTGTTGTACCGATAGTTACTGTTACAGAAGGCCTGATTGCCTGCCATTTTCCTTTTGCATAATACTTTAGATTTGCACACACAAATGGAAGATATCCGCTGTACGTATGGAATGTACCAACACCGGCTGCAAATTCCTGATCGCCAACGCCAACTGCAGTATACCCGATATGTTTGTACCCTTTCATAACGTACTTTATTAAAATCGTATCAGGGTAATAACTGCAGAAATCACCGCTGTCAAGTACCACCACATTTTTATATGTATGTTTCAACTGTGTCATTGCATAGCCACGCTTTATTAGTCCGCCTTTGGGATCACCGCACTGGCATGCTTCTAATGTGCCATTTAGGGAATTAGTATAAATGAACGTAAGCGATGATGTTTTATTTTGCGAAAAAGCATCATTATAAATAAATAATGCGCACACTGCCAGGCATAGTGCAATGATTATTGAGTTTTTCCATTGATGGTTCATGACAACATCTTCCTCTAATTTAAAAAAATAAAGAAACACTGTATATATTGTATTGCAAGCTTACGGTATTTTATAAATATTACATGTACTATTATTTTTTATTAATATAATCTCTACACTGTTTTGCTTCATCTATATCAAAACTCTATGCTAACCCTTTCAAGATCTGCTTGGTGACCAATTCACCAAATACCTCTCACTTTAGCTTTCCCTGTATGTAGTATCACGTCTTGTGTATCCTGCTTGCTATTGCTCACTCCATGTAATATATCACTTCAGTGAATGCCTTCTTTGTGATGTTATACATATTTTGCCCATAAAAATATGCGCATATACTCCCCGCTGTTAAAACATATTACCCCCCTATTGTGTGTCAAGCAATATACAAAACATGCCACCACAATACCTATACTTGCTTTTATAATTTCCTTTTCAGTACTAACATTATACTCTAAAGAATTATGATAGCAACTACATGCCCCTGTTATGGTTGTGTCTATGTATATATAAAATGTTTGATATGGAAAATTGGTAAAACATTTTTTATTTTCATCGGTATGTATCCTCCTTGCGTAAAAAATTATTTTTTACTTTACATCTTTCAAGGATACATCATCTTCTTTGGTTTGTAAAGATGGGGTTAATTTGACGGGTACTTTATAAAAATTTTTATTAATTAATTATCAAGTGTTTCAAAACGTAAGCAAGGAACCTATAAAGATGACCACATCTAGATGAATTGAATGATAATTTGATACTGCTCCTAATGGTATATTTTTAAACCGCACCATCCTGCCGGGATTACACCCCTTATAAGCGAACGTGAAATACCACCATAGATGTTTATATCGGGCGGGATTGGATTTTTTTGTTTTATTTTAAATGTTTTTGACTCAATTTGTGTGAACCGGCCTAATCGCAAAGGTTTTAACGAATTCTTATTGCATAACTCTGTAATTGTGTTTTTTACGTCCTGATTTAATGGATGTTTTCTATTATTTAAGATCTTATTCCAAAATGTATCTAAACTTTGCTCAATGGTTTCAATATTCAAAAAGCTGCCAAATTTATTTTGGCTAATAAACTTCTCAAGGCCAATATTATCTATAGTAATTTCACCCTGAGCAATGAAATCTTTTTTACTGGTAAAATAGCTTTCAGTCATTTCGGTATAAATTGGTATGCCCTTTTGCTTACTATTTTTTCCAATAACGCGTACAGTATCAAATAAAACATCTGATTCATTCAACAGCAAATCTGAAACCTTAAAAAACCTGAATGGATCATTTTCAATATCAAATGTTGCCATTTTATCTTTTTTCATAATCTGCATTTCAAAATCAGTGGGCTGAAAATTCTTAGGACGATTATTCTTAAAAAGCTTTGTGTTTGGATATTGATCATCCTTATACCTTAATGATTCAAGAACTGCTGTCCTTAAAGCACCTTTGAGTGATGAACCAGGTATGTAGGGTTTTCCGGTAATTTCATCTTTAAAAATTTTATAAATTAATGCATAAGGATTGCTGTCCATACCCTGGATAAAATTCGGATGTGCTTGTACTCTATTTATAATTATATCTGTGTTTGTAAAAGTTACATTCTGGATGATTGAGCGCGCTTGTAATAGATTTTTTTTATCTTTATTTACATCACTGGTGAGTGAATCCATTATAGCATAATATCTTTCTCTATCGCTATCTTTCATACTACTGAAAGCACTATCAAGATCAATAAGTAAAACCGATTTACCATCTTTTGCAGGCAACAACTCAAATATACTATAATAGTCACCCGTATGAATGATGAGAGGTGTGATTATATGCAAACTTACTTTATATGATTTCATTTACTATACCTCAAATAGCCTGAGCTTTTCATATCTTAATGTAATTATATAAATTAATTCGCATCCGGCAATCCCTGAATATTAAAAAACAAAGGATATGCATAGGCATATTGCACTATCCTTGGATCCACATGAACATTTTTAAGCATTGCACCTAATACGCTATCAGCTTTTTTGAATGATGAACCTATTTCATATAATACTACAGGCTTTTTATTAAAAAGCAATCTTCCATTTATGCCCTTTTGGCTAAATTCACCACCTAATTTCCCATATTTTGTCATCGTTGTATAGCATACTGGATCTAAATTTGAACCCGCACATTCGCTTAAGGTAACAAAATAATTACTTTGGTAATCAAATATATTTTTTTCAATTTCACTTAAATCCTGAAGTTTTACATCAAATACTCCCTTCCCCGTTGATGAATCACTTCCAAATCCCATAGAACAAGCAACTGAAAAAGCTTTTTTAAAGATATCTGAATATTTGCTATTAAATTCAGTTACATATACATTATAAGATATGTCTTCATAATAGTAACTATCGGTAAAGAGGATGCCTTCCCGCACCATGCCTGTAATTCTGTTTATGGAATTCCTTGTAATATCTATACGTTGAAGATTGAAAGTCTTTAACGATCTTTCAGTAAGTTCTTTTGCTATAGCATCCTGACTATAGTTTGTCTGATACTTTATGAATAAATCTATTGGAATCCACTTAACATTTTTAAATTGTTTATCTGCCTCTATTTCTTTAACTGAATCCTTCAATGTAAACGATAAAAGCGGTTTTGGCACATAACCCTGTGGTATGCACGAGGAAATAACAAAAGGAACATCATCATTAAAGTCATTTAAAAATGTTACCAGCGCGTCCTCACCATATAAATACCGTATATACCAGCATACTGTGCCAAAAATGGTATCAGCTGAATATATATCTGAATAAAACGATAGAGGTTTCAAAACAAACTTATATTGCCGTTTCATTAGTATAACCTTTTACCATGGTTAATTATCCAACGTAACATCTTTAAACTGGACCTTTCCATAGCCTCTGCTTCCGCTGCCACCTAATGAATCCTGTTCAATAAGTTTTAACCCTTTTTGCAGAAGATCTGTAATCTCTTTTCCATCATTATCTTCATTAAAAATTCTTACTGAAATTTCAAAGTCAAATGATAAACCGGCAATTATTCTTTCTGACTGGCGTGGATGCAAAGCTCTTCCTTTTATCCTGTCTATAGTATTTTCCATCTTTGCTTCTGTTGCTAACATGTTACGTTGTTTTAACATATCAATTGATTCATTATCTAAAAATGCATCCCTAAATATTGCCCTTGTAATGCCCACCTTAGAATCCTTATTAGTATTTCCAAATGTTTTACAGATAATGCAAACACCACAATTACACGGTCCGCCACTTTTATCAAATTTATTCATATTTAATTCTAATAAGCTTCGCATTTTACCTTTTAGTGAAGAACCGGGTATATACGGATATCCTGTTTTAGGATCTTTAATGACCGGATTGTCAATTCCGCCTATTTCTATTCCTTCAGTACCGCCGCCAATATGTAATCCGGTTTTTAAATATATTTTCCCTTTAATTGTTTTAATTGTTAAATTTTCTGTACTGTTCATATATTTTCCTCCTTAGGACATTCATTTACTACCTTTGCTTTGCTGGGCTTTATCTTTAAATTCCGAATGGTAGGTGTAATATGCTATGATTGCCTGATAGTGCATCAAAAATACCTTAAAATCGGAAATAGTGTTAATTGCACTAATCTGCTTATCCATATATTCTTTAAAAACTGGCGTGACTAAATACCCGTTTGCCGATTTCCTTCCTGCGCTGTAAGCTATCTTTGATTTAACAAATTTTATATGGGGCAATATTTCTTTTTTAAACCAATCATTATTTGCATTCTGATTCTCATCTAACTTCCGTTCAATTAACTTGAAATCATCATAAAACTTTCTTATCTGGTTCTTATCAATTTTTATAAATTCCTTTGCCTTACTTTCAGCATCAGCAGTTACATATGATTCAGTTAATTCAATCATAGTTATTCCTCCTTGTTGTGTATTTCCCTTTCTCGTGTTTCATATAAAGCAATGGTAATAATTGTTTCTAAAATATGGGGCTGTTTTCTTGAATATTCTTCAAAACATTGTTCAAGAAAATGCAGTTCCTCTTTATTTACTATCTCATTATCTTTTTTTATTATAATGTTTCTACTTACATCATATTTAAAATAAGGAATATAAATTAAATCTTCTGATGGCTTAAATTTATTCTTATATACTTTGATAGCCATCCGTGCGTAGTTAAGCATCCTATACAAAAAGGAATGATTGATTTTTGAATCAGCATTATTGTTTTGTTCAATAAACCACTGAGCTTTTTTATGGATATCACGCAAATCTTCATACGTAATGACATTGAAATAGTGGACTTTGTTCCTTCCCGCGTCTTTTGCATCTTTTAACTTCTCTTCAACAACAAAGGCACATTTGCTCATGGGGTAATCCGGTTTTTGAATATACGTGCCTGCTGAAAAATGCAAATCGGGATGTTTACAAACAAATTCTTTAAACTTTGCCTCTATGTTATCTAAAAAGTCAATAACCTGATTCCATGGTGCTATAACAAATAAATCATCGCCACCTGAAAACACGGTATAGATATATGGGAATTTTTTTTCAATAAGGTCTTTGAGTACAAGATTAAAAAAGATATTAAACATCCTTGATAATGTTACATATCGTGATACTGAAAGATCCTGTATGCCCTGGCTGAAGATACTCCCCATATTATCAACATCAAGTTTAATGTATGCTAAAAATTTTGAACCAATATAAATCTTTTTTTGATCATTATTCTCATGTGTTTTATTTTCCTTAATAGCTTCTTTTGCTATTTCTTCAAAAGTTAGTGTTTTCCCATTATACTGTGGAACATGGTTATTGCAAAATAATACCGGAAAGGCAGTTTCTTCCTGATTTAAACTATATGCTGCAGTTACATTTTTAAGTAAATCTGATCCGTCCATTATACTCATAGATATCTTTTTATCAAAGTAATCTATATCACCAGCACCTTTATGGAAAGCAATGATGCTGTTTTTAGTCATCTTTTCCCCAATGTGAAACATTTCATCGCATACATGGCATCTAGTTTCTTCCAGCCCCTTTTTGGGTGAATACCTGCCGCATGATTTGCATAATTCCTCTTCGCCATAATCGACATCTATAATGCATTTGCCACTCTTCAGGATTGAATAGAATTTACGCGATTTTGCTACTGTTAATTTATAGTTCATTGTTCTTATAAGATCTTTAAAATTATGCAATTGCATTTCATTTTCAGATGCTTCGGTACTATAATCATATACAATAGTGAAATCACCATGAAAGTTATTGAAAAACCAATTGTCGGCGTTTTGTGTAAATTTTTGAATGGCTTCCTTTATCCGTGGCATATTGGGCAAAATAAGGGTAAACTTACCCCCGGCATTCATGAGCTGTACAAAAGGTGGAATACCCAGCTCTTCACAAAGTGCGCAACAATACGCATGCGAAATCATTGAAATATATAATGATCTTCCGCGTATAATTTTAGATGACCCGGGAAAAGTTTGCTGCTGGTGCTGAAATATAAATTGCTGTATTCCCGATAAATCACCTGCAAAAAAGAGGAATGGTTTTTCAGGTGTATAGTTTTCGTCATGTAGTATCTTTAAAACAAGTGCAATTGCTGCAGTAGTAATAGCATGGTCATAAAGTGATATGTCACGATATTTGTCATTTGTTGCTGAAGGGATGCACCAGCAATATTTTTGTAATAAATATAAAATAATGTTAACAAACTGGTTTAATCCCCATACTTGCTTATATTGTTTTAAAGCTTTTTCAAAATCTATTAAAAATTTATCCCACAAATCTTTGTATTGATTCTGTAATGAAGCTGTTTCGTCCTTTATGGCAAAAGGGAAAACATTTGCAGGTTCCAAAGGTTTTAAACTGTAACCGTATGAAGTATCAATAGAATTATTTAATGATATGCGTGTGAATACCGAACGCAAACAGCGCTGCAAATGTCCTTGCTTCACATAATCTGTTTCGTCACTACGGTCAGATGCTGCTGATATGTTATCGGCTAAATCAATAATACTTTCATCAGGGGTACTTGCATTGTGATGCTTTGCCGCAAGGTTTTTAATTTTTACCCAGTCAAGTTCACGCGGTAGTGAAATATTTTTACAATCATTTTCAAAGAAATCATATGTCCATAAAGCATGTTTATGTGAGTACCAGCCACCACTTTTCGAAGGGAGGATAATTGCTTCCATATCCTTTGGAAATGAACTATGTTCTTTACCGCCGTAGGCTCTTTCTTTAAATTTGCCAATATCATGTAACAGTGCTGCAATTATTATTTCGTAATAGTCGTTTTTCATATGCTTACCCAAAAAAACTGAATGTTACATTACCTTAATTGCACCAAAACCAAATGAAGTAGTGCTTCCTATATTAATTGCTTCTCCAATCTTTAATAATGGATAAACTTGTTTTATATTACCGGTTATTACTGCTCTTCCTTTATAACCTGCCATTTTCATTTTCTGTTCTTTCCTTTTGGAATATCGTTCTGTATATTCCCATTGTACACTGTTTTCCCTGCATTCAATCGCATTGAAATCGATACTGCTTATATCCAATGTGACGGGATTTGATCCAAAAAAATAGGAAATATTTTCAATTTTTCGCTTTATATTCAGAATAATTGATTTCAAATCAACATGTTTAAGATATTTTCCATTTGATTTCATTCTACATGGCGTTAAAAATGTTATTTCAAGCGTATTTTTATTGGTATCTATTGCTTCAATAAAATAAGGCTTGATATCGCTCAATTGCAATGAATCACCATCATAAATTATCTCGCCAGTTGCATAGTCACTGATTCGTTGAATTTCAAACTTACCTTTTTTTACCCCAATACCATTTTGACCTAATATCATGAGTGCATGGAGAATATTTGGGAAATATAGTATAGAATTTCCAAATAACGATAGTTTAAAAGTAAAGGTATCATCAGTTTTAAATTCAGCAGGATAATCAAACAAAGGCGCTATAGAAAATGGATGAGGAAAATGTGTGGATTTTTTCATTCTTTCGATTGGCTGTATTGCCGGAGTTTCAAATACTGTTGCATAAACACAAAGTTTCAGTAACGGGCACTGTGAACAATTTTTCAATTGCTTCATGACACAAACAGAATTTTTTAATGATATACCAAATCCACCCCGTAATGCAATACCCGGAAAATTTGGAAATGCTGTTGTTGTTACTACTTTGCACGTTATTGCAACACAATAAATTTGTATTTTTTCCAGTATATTAATCATGATTGACGATATTCTTTATATTTTATAGTTAATTTAATTTATACTATTTCTTTCATTTTATAATATGCCATTTATTTTGTCAAACAAAAAAAAAACACGGGCATAAATAACACCCGTGTTTTTTAAATATTCATCAAATCATAATACCCATGCCAACATTGAACAATAATGCCCGTGTTTTGATATCAGTGATTATATCATTTTCTTCTTCATAAACTGTCGATAATCCATGTTCATAGCGCATCCCTATTTCAAGGCTTATTATTTGGCTTAAAGGTATATCTAACCCAATATCAAAATACAAACCAAAATCATTATTAAAATCAATGGTTTCTTTTACTGATTCTGTACCATATACTGAGGTAAATGTGATTTCTGCATCTGCATCACCCGCATAACCATAATAAACACCAGCACCTATAAAAAAATATTCAAAATATGCACGTAAACCAACAGGCACTATAATATATGATGTTCCATAACTAATGGTTAGATCGTCTATAGCAGTAAGAGCAGGGTATTTAACTAAACAACTTTTATATAGTATATTCAACCCTGTATTAAATGCTATAGTATCATTCATAAAATACTTATAACTAATACCAACACCTCCAGATGTATCAGATTCAATTGAAGGATCACCCCACAATGTTGGATCATTATCCATGACTACCCCCAATGTGCTTCCTGTCCACATAGTACAATCAGCAGTGGAAGCTCCTAAATACAGATTTGGAGTAATTTGTGAACCTGATTCACGTGCCAGTAAAGGCATTGCAATAAAAACCAATACTGTTAAAAGGAATAATTTTTGTTTGAGCATATTTTTAAACTCTCCTTTATGATTATTTTTTGTTTTCAATACTTTAGACTACGGAGAGTTTAAAAATATAGGCTTTATTTTACTTTTTTTTTAAGCTATATATTTTTTTTGGCTAAAAAACATTTTTTCAATGAAATAATCGTCAATAAATTTATTTTACATAAACCAAATGCACGATAGTGAGTTTCATATTATTATATTGCCCACGTGAACTTAAAAACTATGGAATTTATTGTCTTACATCATTTTTAAATGCCTTTGTAGACAGTTAATTGTATGAAAGAATCTTGTTATCAGGTATGACGAAGTCCATACATAGACCCCGTCTCAATCCACTTTCTTCAGGATTGTTCACCACCTGCTAAACGGTCCCTGAGCCTGCCGAAGGGCAATCCCCTATCAACGGGGAATTTTTGTTTCTAGCTGGTGGTGGAAGCCCAGTTTGACCTTGGCGGCAAAACCCGTCTCAATCCACTT
>DYLU01000018.1 GCA_020721905.1 Leptospira biflexa
GGCGGTGCGGGGGGTTCTCCTGCTCTACGGCTACGCCTCTCTCGCCGCCGGGGCTTTCTTCATCATCTTAGGTAAGGGAAAGCCGGCCACGCCGCCGTGCAGTTTAGGTGGAAAAAAATAGTGACGATAATTATTTTGAATTTGTTGAGTTTTTAGTACAATAACTTTTTTATTTCAAAATGGAAAAAATTAGTTGACACTAACAAAATTAGATTTATATTGGTATATGATGCACAATAAACGATTATTTTAAGACAATGTAAATGAATTCATTGAAAGCAAAAACACGAAAGATCATATCAGCAATATCATATGTTTTGCTGTTATTTATAATTACAACAACGGTATTACCCAAAGAATTGTTTGACGATCACCCTGGTATTGATACGGATATTTTCTGCAGATTTATGACAGTATTTGGATCTGCTGTACTGGGTGATTCATATATTTTTATTCCACCACATGTACATTGTTTCATTGTTTTATATTATTACATAGTAAATAAACTTGTTTTCATTAGTTTTACTATCTCTCCCCGTGCACCTCCTTCAATCTAACAATGCCTTGGTATTTACGTAATATTTATTGAAAGCTTTTATTAAGCTTTTATCAACATTGCAATTATGGAGGAGGAATTATGTTATCATTAATACTAAAAGGTGGCCCGGTTATGTGGCCGATAGTTGGTTTAGCACTGCTGGCATTTGCAATTTTAATTGAGAGGGCGTTGTATTTCTTTATTACGGGGATTGATTACGATATATTCAAAGATAAAATAATCAATCCACTTGCTGCTGCATCCAGACATGATATGAACTGGTTTAAACGTCACATGGATTCTATTATAGAAAATTCCATCAAAGGTAACGATTGGCTTTCACGGTTAAAAAGGATAATAGTACGAACCAGGTGGCAAAGAAATCCTTACACCAGGATGGTAGAAGCATATTTTACAAACATGAATATTAATCAAAAAGTGCGCGATGAAATATTGAAACGAGTTGGCTCGCAAGAAATTGAAAAAATGGAAAATCATCTTACCGGTTTAACTGCAGTAGCTCACATAGAACCTCTTTTGGGGTTACTTGGTACAGTAACCGGTATAATAACAGCTTTTTCAGTTATTTCAAGGCTTGGTGGTCAGATAGATGTTGCTGCACTTGCGGGAGGAATCTGGGAGGCACTGATAACAACGGCAGCCGGTCTTATGGTAGCCATACCCGCTCAACTTGGCTATGTCTTTTTTGAAAAGATAGTATCATCACGAACCATCCGTATGGGATATATAGTAACTTACGTAAATCAGATGCGATGGGAGTTTGATGAATCTGGACATCAAATAGCCATCAGTGAAGATGACCCATCAGTTGATAAAGAAGATGAGGGATTGCTGCCTCTTCACACCAATAATGAGGAGGTTTGTTGATGGAATTTATACGAGTAAAAAGGGATGCTCCTCATATTGAAGTAACCTCGCTTGTTGATGTTATTTTTATCCTGCTTATCTTTTTTATGGTGAGCTCTGATTTTATCAAGCCGCTCATTAAGATGGATCTTCCCAGGGCTATGTACGAAGAAGAAAAACTTGAGAAAGTTGATCTGGTTATTACGCTTTCGTCAGATGGACAGTTGTATGTAAACAAAAAGGCTGTAGCGCTTGAAGAGTTGCAAAATTATCTTGCGGCAGAGATGGCTCGATTAGGGAAATATGACGTTATATTCAAGGGTGGCAGTTCCATAGGATACAGTCAGTTTGTTGAGATACTTGACATTGCCAAACTGGCAGGGGCTACGAGTTTTTCCATAGAACATGATAAAAAGAAGTAAAGGGCAATGGCTATGGATTATCTGGATAGTCTTGAGAAGGGGAGGCTCCTGTGGCTGATTATGGTATTTGTTTTCGCAATGTTTATTGTCTCTACAGCCGTTTCCCTTTTTGATATACAGCATGAGCCTGAGCGTATAACCATATACACGAATCACAAACAAAAATTATATTACATACGAAAAGTGTCGAGTATACCTGAAAAGGACAAGGCAAAAGAAGAAGCAAAACAAACTGTAGATGATGGTGATGGTCTTACTGAAGCATCTATCCGTGACAGGTATATTTCTTATGTTATTTCAAAAATCCAGGCGTGTAAGGTGTTCCCGGAAACCGAACAAAAGCTTGGTCATCAGGGTTCTGTTGTGTTGAAGGTATATCTTGGCAGAGATGGGAAAGTACAGAAGGCAAGCATTGTGCGGGCTGCGCGTTATCCAAAATTAACGGGAGCTGCAATAGATAGCTTAAAAAAAGCTAATCCGTTTTATCCTTTTCCGCCTCAGTTAAAGGAACAGAAGCTTATTATAACTGTTGAGATACTCTTTGTTTTACAATGATTATGTACCAGCATAATACTATTAAGCAAGTGCTCATGTTGTTGATAGCTGTAGTAATCATGAGCACTTCTTTGATGCCGCGGGAGTTTTTTGATCCCCATATGGGCATCGATACAGATATATTCTGCAGGACAATGTCAGAATACAACTCGGGTATACTGGATACAGGCTGTCTTTGCGAATCTCAAGTACATATTGTTGACATAGTACTCATTATCATTAAAGCTTTTATTAGCACAGAAACCCTTTCCCCCCATTCAATACGAAGCCCGCCTTCATACTTACCACTGTTTATTATATGCTGGTGAATTTATTCCATTAGCATACTGTTGAAGCTGTACAGTCTTGGTATAACAAATGTTTTACCAGGAAAGGTGTCAAGGCTAAGTCTTTTGATTAACAATGTTAATACGTGAGGTGTTGTAGTATGAAAAATAATATACTGAATCATATAACGCGAATGTTTTGTGTAGTGATTTTTGGTTTTACCTTTATGTTTGCAGCTTTAATTCAATTACATGCGCAGGATTTTGTAGTTGAGCAGGCAAAAACATCTTCTGAGCAAACAACAAAGGAATCCAGCGCGGAAGGTGAAAAAGCTGTAGTGGTTTTTACCGGTACTGGTACAAAAAAGATGTATAAAAAGGCGCCAGTAAAAACTGAAGTGGTAAGTAAAGAAAAGATTACAGAGAAAGGTGCTGTTACCCTATTTGAAGCACTCAATGCTGAAAGCGGGATCATGGCTGATAATCAATGTCAGAACTGTGGAGCCAATACAATAAGTATCAATGGTCTTGAAGGCAACTATACGCAGGTACTGATAAATGGCTATCCCATTGTATCTTCTTTGGCGGGGGTTTATTTCTTTCAGCAGTTTCCATCACAGCTTATTGAACGCATAGAGGTGGTAAAAGGTGCTGGATCTTCCCTGTATGGTTCAGGGGCTATTGCGGGAGTGGTAAATGTCATTACCCGTAAGCCGCTAACCAATGAAGGGGCTATAAGCTATAAGCATGATTTTGTAAGAGGTACTGAAGCGTATGTAAAAACACTTACAGGATATGTATCCACTGTAGCACAGGATGGCAAAGCGGGGCTGTCGGTTTTTGGTTCACAGATGGATCAGGATCCGTGGGATGAAAATGGGGATGGATTTTCTGATAGAGCAAAAGCTATCTTAAAAAATTTTGGTGCAAGCGGATATATTAATCTGGAGAAGGATATGGAACTTACGTATAATATTATTTCAACATATGAAGATCGGAAGGGAGGTAATAAGCTCAATGCTGAACCATTTGATACAGATATCAGGGAACAAGCAAAAACAAACAGGACGGATGGGGATTTTCGTATTGAACATACTGTTTCAGATCTGTTTAAGTACTCTTTGTTTTTTGCTTTTGCCGATACCAAAAGGGAAACATATTATGGGCCATCAGAAAGTCCGGATGATGCTACAGAAGATAATGACCTTGCACTGTATGGGAAAACCATCAATCCTTTTTATATTGGCGGTTTGAAAGGAACCATTACACCTGCAAAAGGGCACATTGTATCAATTGGGTATGAGTATTTCCGTGATAGACTTAAAGATATAAATCCAAGCATCACTGATAGGAAGATAGATGAAGTATATCAAAATCACGGTGTTTTTGCTCAATATGATATAACATGGTCAATAATAAACCTTATTGTTGGAGCTCGCGCAGATAATCACAGTGAGGTAAATACATGGCAATTTAGTCCACGGATAAGCGCCATTGTTAATCTGTCTGATAAGTTCAGGGTGCGGGGTACTGTTGCCACTGGTTTTAAAGCACCGCAAATATTTGATGAAGATTTTCATATTGATGTTACGCTTGCAAGCAGTGATCCGCAAAACCAGGTTATTATTAATGCTGATGATATCAAGGTGGAACATTCGATATCATATACTGGTGATGTGAGTATGGACATACATAAGGGTTTATATTTTGATATAGAGGCAAGCGTTGGGGGATTTTATACTGAGATACGCGATAAGCTGGAAGTTGATTACAGTGCTCCGGCGTATTCTGACGGGACTAACGATTATTATGTGCGGGATAATGTTAGTGGTGTATCGAAAGTGATAGGGGGTAATGCCGAGCTATCACTGGTATATGGGAAGCACATCTCTTTTTCTTCAGGTATTACATGGATTCCAACGGCGGTTTTACCTGAAGAGCAGGATTTTGCCAACGGTAAAACGAAGAACATGTTGAGAGTCCCGGAAATCACTGCTTTTGCAACCGCAAAGGTAACCCTTAGGGATTTTACTTTTTCAATAACAGGTCAATGGTTGGGTAATCAGTATGTTGAACATGATATAGGAGATACTCATGGAAATTACCTGAAAGAAACTGGGAATTTTGTGGTGTTAAACACACGGCTGGCATACACCTGGTGGCATGGCACTACCAGAAAAATGATGATTTTTGGCGGTATAGACAACATTACCGACGATTTTCAGAAAGATCTGGACAAAGGGTACACGAGAGATGCTGCTTACGTTTATGGACCGGTAAAACCGCGAACCTATTATCTTGGATGTGAAATGTCTATGTAATTGTAACCACGATAGATTGCATCCAGGCATTATAATAACAAAATAAAACGCCGCCAGTATGTACGTATCTTTGCTGGCGGCGTTATGTTTAATGACATGAACATTTTGTGAACTTCTACTATATAGTACTATACATAATCAGTACTTTTCCAGTAACTATCGCACAAAATATTATTGAAGTATTGACGAAAACAAAAATAGTGAGTATATTACAATATTTAGTTTATACTATAATAATTGAAAAGGAGACAATCATGAAACGATATACGTTGCCGCAATTACCGTATGAATACAATGCTCTTGAACCATATATTGATGCCAAAACCATGGAGATTCACCACACCAAACACCATGCAGCATATATAGAAAAGCTCAATGGTGCCCTGGATAAATATCCGCATCTGTATGAGCTTTCCATTGAACATCTTCTGGCTAACCTTGCAACGTTACCGGAAGATATAAGGACAGTTGTCCGTAACAATGGCGGAGGCCATTATAATCATTCGTTGTTCTGGAAGGTTTTAGGAGGGAGGGGGCATCTGCCACAGGGGAAGGTGCTTGATGCTATTAAAAAGACTTTTGGAACTGTTGAAAAATTTGTTGAAGAATTCAGCAATGCAGCGTTAAACCGTTTTGGTTCAGGGTGGGCGTGGCTAAGTGTAAATGCATTAGGAAATTTAGCAGTGCACTCAACACCAAACCAGGATAGCCCAATCATGGAAGGATTACTTCCTGTGCTTGGCCTTGATGTGTGGGAACACGCATATTATCTTACCTACCAGAACAGACGGGGTGATTATATTAAAGCTTTCTTTAATATAATAAACTGGAATCAGGTGGAAGAAAATTATAATAAGGCATTGGAAGCTGTTGCACATTGCTCTTCGCATCCTGCCTGCAGAGAGGTTGCATGATATTAATTCATCAGGCTGGTATGACACCAGCCTGTCTTATTTTTTCTGACCCGGCAATGGAGCTTTTTTACTCTTTTGGTGTAGTTTTAAAGTCATACCGGTAGGTTGCACCAAAGGCTATGACAAATGTTTCTTCTGCCAGTTCTTTTTTTACATAGTGTGTTGTGTCTGCAGTACCAGTTATAGCTCCACCCAATACATTTATTGTAGATAGTGTATGTATTACTTCATTTACTGTTGCTTTTTGATAAATGGTATAAAAAGTGCCCATGTTAAGGTCAAGCTCATTGTTAACTTTAAATCCAAAGCCAGTACCTATAGTGTGACTGATTAACAGTGGATCAACCTCATCCCTTTTCTCATTCTTTATTCCTGGATTATAATAACTGTATCCTGCACTTAATCTTATATCATTATTCAGCAAAAATTCAAGTGCTCCACCTGCGCGATAAGCAATACCAAAATCTTTTTCTCTACCATCAAGGTCTACTTGCTGGCGTAAATATATATCACCTGAAGCTATTGCTTTAAGCCAGTTAAAAACACCATACGCTATGCCAACGGAAACCGACTGGGGGTATGTGCCTTTGAACCCCTTTTCCCCATTCCCTGCTGAATACCCTGTGCCACCATTAAAATCAGGATTTGCCTTCCCATCCTTGAATATATTTAACATGCCTGTTTCTTCAATGATTGCTGGCACCTCAAATTTATTTGTCTTTTTTGTTAATATCATGGGGAAATAATATTCATAGCGAAGTCCTATATCCAGCCTTTTTACTGGCTGCCAATGAATACCTGCAATAATACCATATCCAAATCCAGAATACTCAGTGTCAATATCCCAGTCACTATTATTAATAAAGAGGTTTTCTTCGGGTAGAAGACTAAAAGGGTCTGTCTGATTTTCATGTAAAATGGTTGCATTCTTTACATTTATGGTTTGGCGTCGCATGCCATAAATAAATCTAAACCCCAACGATGCCGAAAGCATTTCTATAATTCTGTATGAAGCTCCAATTGTATTGCCAATAAAATATTCAGTGCGTATTGCAACATTTGATTCGTACGTATAATCTGTGATTGGTCCAGGTGTAGTTCCTAAAACATCCAATTTTGCAGAAACTTCACCCACTGCAATATTACCATAATCAATAACAGCAAGACTCCGAGGGAATGTTACATCCGGCGCTGCCTGAATTATGTCAAGACTGTAAAAAACAACATACTCATGCCCTTTGAATTGGTCTCTATACACTATATTAATATTGGGTATAGCAGGAGCAGTAATGTCAGTAAAATAATTGTTATCACTTTCAAGTGATCCTGTAGGCCGGTTGGTATATGCTGATGAGTTAGTTGTGGGCTGGATAGGATTATCAATGTTTCCAAGATTGAGTGTAAAATCGGCTTCAATGGCATAGTAATCCATTACATGGGTGCGCTTTTTATGCAATGTCTGATTGCTGAACATTATATATAAGCCTTTGGGGAGAAAAGCCAGACTAGCAGGGTTATAAAATGCTGCGTCAGCATCAGTAGATGCGTTGCGGTTTAATGTACGAACATATTCCGCGCTTTGATTGGGGAATATGCCGTCTTCCTGAAAAAGTTCATTGGCATGAATATATGATGCATGAATGTACATTTATAAAAAAATGGCCAAAAGGATATTTTTTCTTGTTATCATGGTAACCTCCATAATTTTTATATGTTTTAAATAGAAATAATACCGACGTGTCAGTATAATAATTATATTATAAATGTCAATATAATTTTAATTTATAACTCAATTCCTGATAAAATAATAACAGTTACTTTTTGGGTTTTTATAATGTATTTACAAGTAAAATGCATAAAATAGTTATATTCTCTATAATTTGGATTTATATTTAAATAAAATTGGGTAAAAAAATTAATGCTTTGGTTGATGATAGTAAAATAAATAATTAAAAATGTTCTTGTGTATTGCAATTGATTGTAGTACGATTATCTTTGATAAAATATTTTTATAATTAAAAAATGAATAGCATTATCTCAGTTATTCTGTTGATGTATTAAAATAATTCTTTTTCATTGGAGGTGCCTATGGAAGGAAAAATTACCCGCCGTGATTTATTAAAAAAATCAATTGCTGCTGGAGTTGCTGTTGGTGCGGGCACGTTGATTGGCACCTGTACCTATAAACTGCTGAAAACACCTGATATTGCTGATCTATATGGTAATTATCCACCAGAGGAAAAATTAAAAAAATTGACTGTTGTAAATCCCAGAGCACCCCGGCCCAATGTTATCATCATTTATAGTGATGATCTTGGGTATGGTGATATTGGCTGTTATGGCAATAGTGTCATACGTACTCCCAATGTTGATTCACTGGCACGGGAGGGTAACAGGTTTACCAACTTTTATGCTGTTGCTGCGGTGTGTGCACCTTCACGGGCGGGATTATTAACAGGGCGCTATCCTTTCAGAACAGGCATTATTGGCAATCCCTTTCCAAAGAAGGAACCGTTAGGGCGAAAGTTGGCGCGTAATGCAGGCATGATGTTGCGGGGACTAGGCATGATGGATTTGCGGGATGATGTTGTTGCAAGGGGATTGGCTTTTGAAGAAATAACGATTGCCGAAGCTTTAAAACTTGCCGGATACAAAACCGGCATGGTTGGTAAATGGCATCTGGGCGACTATTCAACACAACCGGAATTTAATCCATTACGCCACGGTTTTGATTTTTATTATGGTGTTCCGCATAGCAATGATATGCGGCCATGCCCGGTGTATAAAAATGAAACCAAAGTTATAGATAATATTCATGGAGAAGACCAGTCATTTTTGACAGGAACATATACCAGAGAAGCTTTGCAGTTTATTGAGTCGTGTGGTAACAACCCATTCTTTTTATATTTTGCACACACGTTTCCGCATCAGCCGCTGTGGGCTTCAAAGAATTTTGATAAAAAGTCATTGGCCGGTAAATATGGGGACGCCGTTGAGGAGATTGACTGGAGTGTTGGACAGATACTGAAGTTTCTGAAAGAAAAGGGTCTTGATAACAGGACCATGGTGATTTTTACCAGTGATAATGGTCCATGGTATGAAGGAAGTACAGCAAATTTGCGGGGCCGAAAAGGAAATAGCAATGAAGGTGGCTTTAAGGTACCTTTTATTGTGAGCTGGCCCGGAATGGTACCACGGGGCACAGTTACGCATGTGCCTGCTATAAATATTGATCTTTTCCCAACGATACTTGGGCTTGCAGGTGTTGGATTGCCGGAAGATCGTATCATTGATGGAAAGGATATACTGGGACTTATCAAAGGCAACAATACGCCAGTGCATGAGGAGTTGTATTTTTATCACTATGACCTGCTTGTTGGCATTCGTTCGGGAAAATGGAAGTACTATTCAAGGATTGACCGATATGCATGGCCCAATCCTCTTGATTCCACACCCCTTATTGACAAATTGGGCAAAGATGCATTGGGACACCGCTGGCCATTGCTGTATAATCTTGAAAAAGACCCTGGTGAAGCATACAATGTGCTCGATACCTATCCAGATATTGCCCGTAAATTACGCCAGAAGCTTGAAAGCTGGGAAAAGGAAACTATGAAAAATCCCAGAGGATTTAAATAATTAAATCCATTGTAAGATTCCGGCAAATATAATCAGCATTGCCGCGTTAATGGCAAAGAGGCCTCCAATTACAGCTTTTTGCACTTTTGGCTGCCAGTCGTAGCAATAGAGTGATACTACCCAGAAGGGTATATACACGGTGATAAATACCGGCAGTGTGCCCCACCATGGATATACCCATACAAAGCAGGGTGTTTTTACTAAAAATATCTCAAAAATTGAATAGAAGGCAGCATTGGCGATGGCTATAAATAATCTGTTATTGATGCCAAATATCTTAACGTTTGGATCCTGTGGTAAGATTTTGCTGAAAATAAGACCTGATACTGAAAACATGAGGCTGAGTTCCACACCAACGCCAACAAGCAGTAAAAAGGCAGTCCCGGTTGGAACAGTCCATAGTGCATGTCCTGTAAAATGCTGTATGAGTGCATTGATTATTTCTACAAACCAGTGTACCATATAGAGCGAAAGTCCTGCTGCAATGCCTTTCCAGTTTTTATTTTGTATTTCATTAAAATAAATATATACAACAACTGCCAGAAGAGTTATAACATACCACTGGAAAGGATTGCCACTGCGTAAAATGTTTAATGCCTGTTGTGTTGCTTCAGGATGATTAAGGTTCATACTCCCTCCTTACTCTTTTATTTATTATTAAAAATATCACTAATGAAGGATATAAATGATGATATCATTAAAAAAATTATAAGGAATGATTATATAAGAAAGCAAGGAGTTTTTTTATTGATTTTTTATTTTATTTAATACAATAATGGAGCACAATGTAATGATTGATGGAGGATACTATGAACAGAAAAACATTTGCAAGTATACTAATACTATTAATAGCAGTGTTAGGTATTCATTGCAAAAAAAGTGAATCAAAGCATGCAATAGATGCTACAATAGTTTTTGTTGAAGGAACGGTTACAGTTAACAATGTCCAGGCAAATAAAGGTGCATCATTACACTATGGTGATGTTATAAAAACCGGTGAAGATGGGATATGCAGAGTACAGATTGGCAGCAAAAATATTTTACAGATTGGGAAATCATCTGAATTGTTATTTAATATATCGGATGTAGAACATACACTTCAATTAAATAAGGGTTGGCTGGGCGGTGTTACAAAAAAAATTTTTACAAAGCAGGGTAAGTATTTAGTAAAAACACCAACTGTTGTTGCCAGTATCAGGGGTACATCTTTTTGCGTAGTTGCTCAATCAAACGACACATCATACTTCTGCGTTTGCAATGGCACTATTAATTTAAAAGGGAATAATAGTGAACAGGAGGAAGATGTAACAGCTGCCCATCATAAGGGATTATGGTTTGAAAAAGATAAAACAGGGAATGTTGTAGTCAAAGAAGCAGGGTTGCTTTTTCATGATGATAAAGGCCTTGAGCAATTAGCGCAAAGCATTAATGAAACGATAGACTGGACAAAGCCTGACACAATGTAACTGTCAGTTTCTTTAAACTGCATTTGTTAATTTTTTTTAAAAAGAGCATATAGCCGGATGATTACTGAAAAGACTATACCGGGATATGTCCTTTTGGCCTTGTTTCTTTAAGGTGAATTGCCTGCACGGGACAATGTGACGAGCATAGTCCACAGCCAATGCACATGTCTGCATCAATGATTGCCGTGTCCGCTATAGTGACGGCATGCACCGGGCAAACCGATATGCAGAGTCCGCAGCTGCTGCAGAGATTGGAATCGACATATGCGGTGAATCTGCTTTTTGCTACAACGCCTCGTGTTGCTTTATTGCCTGCAAAACGCAACATCTCACAGCAGCATGAACAGCAGTTGCATATTGCATTGCCAAATCCTTTGTTTTCGGTCATGTGGACTAATCCTGCTTCTTCGGATTCTTGTAATATTTTAATAGCTTCTTCTTTGTTTATCTTTCTTCCTGTCCCACGCTCTAAGGTGTATGCTGCTCCATTGTTTATCTGTATGCATACATTGAGAGGTTTAGTACAATTGCCATGTGAAAGACGGCACACACAATCAACCACTGCTATTTCTTTTGCATCCTCAATTATCTTATATGCATCCTCATACACAAGCACTTCACTTTCTGGCTGTAATGTTTTGTTAATGGGGATGACACGCATGAATGATGGTATGCCAGCTTTTGTCACAACTTCAAGCAGGGGAGGGTATTCGGTATCCATAAATTGGACCCACAATCTTTTAAAATCCTCTGGTGCATCTTTCCACAGCAATGTTGCATCATGAAACTGGACAATGTGTTTTGGTGGGCGATATTCTGCACCTTCCGGTTTTGCCTTTTTAAAAGCTGCTCCCCGTTTAAACAGCTCTTCAAGTGTTCGTGATGCTTCTTCAACTGACATATTGAATTTTTGGGCAATCTGTTGTGCATTTGCTGGAAGGTATGCAATAATCTGTGCCTGGGTTTCATTTGCAACGCGCTGCCATATTTGTGGCAAAATAGAAGAATTTTCAAACATAAGCCTCTTTGATAATTCTTTGTATATGTCACCTGCCATATTGCCTCCAGGTAATACAAAAAATAAATAACCTGAGTGTCTTTACAGTATAAAAAGAAAAGCTATAAACGATTTTTATGTTTATCTAATTTTTTTCAGTGCTGTCAAGCGATAATTGATAAAAACAATTGTATCCTGGCAATCTCAGGTAAACATGCTTGACGTTTCATACTATAACGTATAATCTGTGATTATCCGTATTTCACAAGAGGATGTAATTAAGGCATTACATAAACGGTTAAAGTCATAGTATAAGCATTTTGCAATATATGTATTTGTTGTGCATCGTTCTTCTTTATCCATGCATTTTGCAAACGGAAGCTCTTTTATTAAACCAATTATTAACGAAGGAAAAAATATCTATATGAAGAAGGCAATGGAAGAATGGATGCCTCAGACTATCCGGTTGATATTGGGCTACTACCTTTGGGTGAACATGTAAATGATGCACTGCAGACAACAAAAATCGCCAAACGGATCCTGAATGGAGCAAAAGAAAATATTAAATAAAAGCATTAGAATATGTGTTATAATTCTAACGCTTATGTTTTTTAACAGTATCCTTAATGCAGAGATGCCTGATTGGGCTATGATGATAGATAAAGAGGGTAATAAATATTATTTTGATAAGAGCGGGAAAATTTATACTGATAGCACCACATCAATATTCAAACCTGTTTCACGGGATGGGCTGGAATACTATAACTCAAAAGTAAAATCTCTGTGGAAAGCAGGGCATCGCAAACAGTCACTTGTTATTGCAAAATCAATTTTAGCGCTGAAAGAGTCATCCATGAATGTAGTAAAAGCCAAAAAGGACATAAATACATTTATGCGTGATATGCAGATGAAGCATGGGAACCGATTTGTTGACTTCAGTAAAGATGCATGGTTATATTTAACAAAGGAAGACACTACAATGTATGTATTCAATGACAAAGTTCCGTATATACTGGCATTGCAGGGAAATGCTGAGATCATCGCTGCGCAATCGGTTGATTCACTGCAGTATGCTTCCACAGTGATGAGAGCAGGTTTGCGATTTTCTGATACCAGTGGATACGATGCAATTATGATTGTAGCAGCTGAAAGTTTTGCTGACACTATTGAATCAATACGCGTTTTAGAACAGCACTGGCGTACTGTTGCATTTGACACGTTTGACCGTGAATTGCTAAAACACAGTGATGCTATGGCATTATATGCATTTGCTACACGTGACAATGTAGAACTTAAGGGTATAGAACTTTTGCTTGCAAAAGAAAACAGGGGATATTGTGTGAGGATTTTTACCACTAAAGAGCGATATGAACTCTACAAAGATACAATGTTTGCAATTATCAATAGCTTTTCAACTCCTTGATCGGAGCACATACACCATTGCTGTTTCAGTACAATTATCCCTGTGCTGACAGTACTGACAGTCTTTCCATATCTTATCGGGAAGTGTTTCTTTGGCAACTGCCATAAATCCTGCTTTCTTAAAGAAAGAAGGATTATAGGTAAGGCAAAAAATTTTTGCATCCCTGTGTTGCTGCAATATATCTTCTATTGCATATGCTACAAGCTGTTTCCCAATATCTTTGTGATGATACCTGCTATTAACTGCCAGTGACCTGATTTCAAAAAGATTATTATTATATTTATAATGTGAAACAACACCAATAATTTTTTTTTGGGCGACAGCAACTGTAAATGAATTGCTGGTTTTTTCAATTTCCTCTTTGCTTCGCGGAAGAAGTATGCCCTTTTTTACATACGGGGAAAGTAACGCAAGAATATCTTCTGCATCATCACTGATAGCTTTTTGGATAGTTATCTTCATCATGAATCAACGTTTTAGAATAATAGCATTTCTGAAGTTGCCATTTTTAGATTGTTCCATAATTATTTTCAATGATTTTTTTGCATATTGCAGTGAGGTGTACGGACCTGCATATACTGTGTACTGATCGTTGTTTTTAGCGATGATAATACGCTGACCCGTTTTACTTAATATGCCGGCTAATGTGTTAGCTTCATCTCTGGTAAAAGTATTGCCAATTTTAATGGCATAAGGGTATTCAGATTTTGGAAATTGTGGCTGTTGTCTGGGTTCAACCAGTTGTTTTGCCTTCTGGGCAGCATTGTTTAATGCTACTTTTGTATGAGGGTCAATAATTGGTTTGCTCTGGCCTCCCGCAAATTTAATGCCAACAGCAAGCCCGGCAGTAAAAGACATTATGATCAGTGCAAAAATAATAGTCAGCATCCGATGCGCTTTTTTCTGTGAAAAAGATCGGGGTGTGGTGTAGTTTTGCGGTATGGTATATTCATAGTAATCCTGCGGATTGTAATCAGTATAGGAGTTTTTATTATTTGAGTGGAAATCAAAATTCTGCATACAGTATCAGACCTTTTATGATAAAATTTTGTAATGTGTAGTACTATGAATATCGTCATTAATGGAATGGTGTATTAAGGAATTAATTAACGGTGGATTTTAATTTTTCTATTTCCTGTTTTGAAAGAACCCTGTATTTACCCGCAGGCAGATTCCCCAATGTAATGGGCCCGTACTGGATGCGTATAAGACTGGTAACTTCATAGCCAAGCATTGAAAACATCATACGCACCTGCCGTTTTTTACCTTCAGTTATGGTGATGGTAACTATTGTCCACTCATCATTAATAGGATCAATTGTTGCGGGAAGTGTTTGTGAACCATAAAGTTCAATGCCATGTTCTATTTCCATTTTATGGTCATCACGTAATGGGCGATCAAGTGTGACCTGATATGTTTTTGGCACTTTGAACCGTGGGTGGGTTAATTTGTAGGCTAAATCCCCATCATTGGTAAAAAGCAGCAGGCCTTCAGTATCCTTATCAAGCCTTCCCACAGGGAATGTTCCTTCTTCCCTGAACTGTTCCGGAATCAGTTGCAACACGGTGGGGCGATTTCGTTCATCTTTTGTAGTGGTAACATATCCCTTAGGTTTGTTCAGTATAAGATAATGGTATGTCAAAACAGGCAGTAAGATCTGCCCTCTGTACATAACCGTATCATTATTTATGTCCACCTGGCAGGAAAGGTTGGTGGTGGGTATGCCATTGACATATATCTGGCCTTTTTTTATAATCTCTTCAGTTTTCCTGCGGGAGCCCAATCCGCATAATGAAAGATATTTATTGATTCGCATTCTGGTTCTGGTCATCAGATACTACACCTTCCTGTGTGTCCGGGACAGTTGATTCAGGAGCTATGTTGGGCATGGAATCTTTAAATTCAGCAATTTTTTTAAATTCAATCTTTGCATCCTGCAGGCTTTCAACTAACTGATATGAATTTCCTCTTTTAATGAAGTACAAATTTTTGCCAAAACTGGTGCCATCCAGAAACATAACCTCGCCTGTTCTGAAGTTAAGGGAATAGCTTCCCTCTATGCCTTTAGTCCCTTTATGATATGACTTGTATGATCCATCAGGGTACAGTTCAAGGGCATGTTCGGTAAAATCACCACTTTTGTTCACGCTCCACCATTTTCCTGAAATATCTTTTCGTACCGTGTCAGCTTCTTTTTTCCATAAGCTGTTGACATAGCGTTCTATTGCTGCATCAGATGCATTGATCTGTAAAGCTAATGATGATCCAAAAATCCATCCCTTTACTGTATTGGGCAGCACTACCTTGTACCAGTAATCCCTCTGCCCGCCTACCCACTGCTTGTCTCTGGATATATCGATTATGGTAACGATAGTCCCTTTGTTAACAGTGGTAACCCTTGATGAAAATATATGTGGGTCAATACGAACTGATGTAGCGTCATTTATCACAACAGCTTTTGTGGCAGAAGAAGCTGCATGGATGTCATTATGTGATTTGCTGCACCGGGTAACAGTAAGCATCGCAATTATGATAAGTATGATACAGTGGATACATTTTGATTTCATGGATTTACCCTTGCATATAGTCTATTTCACAGTAACTATCGCCCAATAAAATAAATTGATGTAATGATATATTCAGAATGCACTGTATTTAGTCAATAAACTTTTAAAAGGAAGCTTTTTAAAGAATTTAGCTTGACGCTTACGGTACGGGCCTGATTATATCAGGGAATACAGTGCAAAAAATGGTTAACGATAATGAAAATTAAGGATTTGCTTGAAGGGCGTGTTGCAACCTGGTCAAACCTGATATCAGTATTACGGGTACTTATGGCGCCTGCAATTGCTGTTGCGCTGTACTACGAAAGGATTACAGGGGATATATGGTACTGTAAGGTTGCAGTGGCAGTGTATCTGGTTATTGCAGTTTCGGACTTTATTGATGGTATTCTGGCACGATTGCTCCGTCAGGTATCGCGGTTAGGGCAGTTTTTAGACCCTGTAGCAGATAAATGTGTCATACTTATTGTTGCTGTTACCCTTTATTATTTCAGGCAATTCCCGTTGTGGATGATTGGCCTCATTATCATCCGTGATAGTATACATATCGTTGCAGGCTTTTATCTTTTTTATGCTTATGATATTCAGGTACGCTCAAGTATAGCAGGCAAATGCACGGTTGTTATCATGGGCCTCTGCGGATTGATTTTTCTTGTTAATCCTGCATATACGTTTGCCGGTTACACATTACAGCACATATCGTTACTGTTCATTGTGGTATGCATGGTAGTTTCATCAATACATTACTGGCATATCTATTCCAAATTTTACTTTACAGGCAAGAGATAGTACCTTACAACAAATCAATGTGTAAATCCTGCAACATTGTTAAGCGCATTACCCGCTGTGTAATTCTTCTTCTGAATATAGCCTTTATACTTGTTTATTCTGACATTTATTCCCAGGACAGTATAACCCTTCCGGTAAAGATTGTTTCCGGCAATGCCTATATATCTGAATACGATATACGAACGCTGTTGCCGGTACAATCTTCATTTGACCTGCTGCTGCAGCGTGGCAGGGTAATGCGCGGTCCACGATTTGCAATTTATACGGTTGGCATGTCGGTGGCGCTGTGTGGTGAGCTGCTTTTGCTCAGTGAATACCCTGTTGTGCGTATGCAGGGGGAAGTCCTTATCCCGTTAGATATTGCCCTGCCAATGGTAAAAAACCTCATGGAAGGGTATGTTGTTGCCATCAGGGGCAATAATGTCATTGTAAACAGGGAAACAGCAATACAACAGGAAAAACAAAAAGCAAAAAAGCCATTGCCACACGTATCAAAAGATGCAATTGGATTTATTGTGGTGGATGCAGGGCATGGTGGGAAAGACCCTGGTGCTATTGGTAAAAGCGGTATAAAAGAAAAGCTTTTGACATTACAGATTGCGCGAGAGGTTGCATTAGAGCTGCAGAAAAAATTGCCGGGCATTGATGTGGTGATGACCCGAACCACTGACAAATTTCTGGAACTTGGTGAGCGTACTGAGATAGCAAACAGATTGCTGAAAAAAGGCGTCAATGGGATATTTGTAAGCATTCATTGCAATGCAGCAGTGGTGAGCAAAATTTCAGGTTTTGAAACGTATTATCTTTCGCAGAACCCTTCAAATGAAGAGGCCCGTACTACTGCGGTACTGGAAAATAATGTCATTGTTTTTGAATCGCCCGAAAAACGCAAGCGCTACAGTGATGTTGATATTATTGAAGCGCTGATGCTGACCACGCAGATTCAAAAGGAAAGTTCCATGCTTGCATCAGCAATTCAGAAAGGTCTTGACAGAAATATCAGCGAATTTAAATCAAAAGGCGTCAAAAAGGCTGATTTTTTTGTATTGCGCGGCTGTCTTATGCCGTCAGCCCTTGTTGAGGTTGGTTATATTACCAATACAAAAGAAAAAAATTTTTTAACCAATAAAAATTATCAAAAAAAGCTTGCACGTGGTATAACTGAAGGCATTATGCGTTTTATTGATGCATACAATAAAACGGTACTGAATAATTAATGTATGCGATAGTTACCAATGCATGGTGCTCAATACTGTATGCGTTGTAGAAAACAAATTTTTCATATAACACTGTGAAGGGATGATACTGTATGCAATATAAACTATCTTTTGACAAACTGAAAACCGCATATAAAAAGTATAAAGAAAAAACCGTGCAATTGTATGGTGTTTTAAGGGGAAAATGCAGTCAGTACTATGCTGTTTTTATTGGACTTGTGGTAAACCCGCCGGCAGACACAAAAAAACGCTACCGCATGATGCTGTTAGCGGTAAGTATTGTATGTATTGTTGATTATGTTGCTATATCAATTCTAACCGACAAAAATATTTTTGATATTTATCCATCGTTGCCGGCACTGGATACCCGTGAAACAATAGATATCTTTGTTGCCGATTTAGATGCAAAATCAATCCTGAAAGAAACACGGGAAGTACTGCTCCCCAGAGATAATGAAAGCAAAGTACGGCGGCTTATTAAACTTGTTGCTGAAGGTTCAGAGTTTGAAAACACCCGTGCCATAGCGCCCATTGATATCGTTGTACGCCACGTGTGGTTTTATGATACTACCTGTATCATAGACTGCGAGTTGGGTACAATAGAAGGCCAGGTTCCCTATATTCCGGATTCATTCAAAGCATTCAATACGGCACTGGAACAAACAATAAACCGCAATATACCAGGTATTACCAGAGTTGTTCTTCTGGAACATGGTATATACGGCAAGAATCTGTGGTAGATATTATTCAGGCAACACGCCTTCAAACACTTCTTCTGCCGGGCCGGTTAAATACACGTGGTTATCTTTTTCATTCCACTCTATTGTCAGGATACCGCCGGAAAGGCGTACTTTGAGTTTTCGTGCTGTTTTTTTGGTCAGTACACCTGCCACAGTAACAGCTGATGCTCCGGTTCCGCAGGCTAATGTTTCCCCGCTACCTCGTTCCCATGTACGCTGTATCACTTCGTTTTCATTAACTATCTCTACAAATTCAACGTTGGTACGTTTGGGGAAAAGCTCATGGTTTTCTATCATTGGCCCGTATTTTTCAACTGGAAAATTTTTGACATCTTCAACGTAAATAACGGCATGGGGATTGCCCATTGAAACAGCAGTTATTGGAAATTTAACACCGTCAATGTGTATTTCTTCTTCAATAACCATGCCGGAATTGCCTATCATGGGGATTTTATCACGAAGTAAAATTGGTTCCCCCATGTCCACGGTTACCGTATGCACCTTGCCATTTTTTACGGTGCATTGTAAATATTTAATACCAGCTAATGTTTCAACCGAAATATTTGTTTTCTTTGTTAATTTGTGGTCATATACATACTTGGCAAACGCACGGATTCCGTTGCCGCACATCTCTGCTTCGCTGCCGTCGGCATTGAACATGCGCATCCTGAAATCAGCCTTGCCTGATGGCAGTATTAAAATCAACCCGTCAGAACCAATGCCAAAATGGCGGTCACTCATTGCAATGGCAAGCTTCTTTGGATTTTTTACCGGATATTTTATTGCATTTATGTAAATATAATCGTTACCAATGCCATGAAGCTTTGTAAACGGTATCATAGATGCCTCTTTTACTTTTTAATTTATAATCTGATGTCTGAACATGTATACGAAATGCTTCTGTGTGTCAAGAAAATGTTTACGGTATGCGATAGTAACCGGAAAATAAAAAAATTGTTGCAATAATGTGTTGACTTGCATTGTAAGGTTTAATTTTGTTTATACCATAATCAACAGGCAGTATTGTGTAAATCATGCGACGATATCAGGTAAATAGAAAATTCAGCAAAAAATCATATAGTGGTGCTGTTGATTTTTTTGGGCGGATTATTAATTTTTTTGAGGATATCCTGTATGCACTGGAATTGCGTTTTGGCAACATACGGCCTGTCATAATTGGCCTTATAGCCGGTGCTGTCATAGCGTTTATCGTTATTCTGGTTATAGATTTCTATAAGGTACGGGCGCTTGCTCATTATACACCGTATCAGACTACAAAGATTTATGATAAAAATAATGTGCTTGTTGCTGAATTTTTCAGGGAAAAGCGTGAGGTGGTGCCTCTTAAAAAGATTCCTCCGTATGTTGTCCAGGCGTTTATTGCCATGGAGGACAGTGAATTTTATGAGCATTTTGGCATTAACCCAAAGGGCATTGTCAGGGCTTTTTTTGTAAACCTTGTTTCAGGGCGCGTTAAACAGGGCGGCAGTACCATCACACAGCAGCTTGCAAAGATTTTACTTACTTCAGGTGAACGCTCAATATACCGTAAGATAAAGGAAGCGTTTATTTCGCTCATGATTGAATTGTTTTACACCAAAAATGAAATCATGGAGATGTACTTAAACCAGATTTTTTTGGGGCATGGGACGTATGGTGTTGAGTCAGCTGCAAAATTTTATTTTGGCAAACACGTGTGGGACCTGAATCTGGCTGAATGCAGCCTTCTTGCAACACTGCCATCTGCTCCCAATATACTATCGCCCCTGCGCAACCCCCGCCTCTCAATGGAACGCCACAGGGTTGCTCTGGCAAAGATGGTTGACATGGGCTTTATCAAAGTACCCCAGGCTGAAAATGCATATCTTGATTTCTGGCCGGATTATTTAGCATATATTAATGATTTGCCGCCAACCATGACAACCTGGTCATCGCGGGTGAACAGGGCACCATGGTTTACCGAGCACATACGCCGCATACTGGTTGCAAAGTTTGGCGAAAAAGCCGTATATGAAGATGGTCTTACTGTGTACACCACACTTGATGTTGATAAACAGCAGTGTGCACAGAAGCTTTTAAAGGATGCGGTTGAAAAGCAGACGGTTGTTTCACGCAGTCTGGCATTTGACAATGATGAGTATGTATCCAAACGCTTTGCCGATGAAGTAAATTTATTAAATATGCTGTTTGGTTTGCCGGCACTAAAAAGCAGTGGGTCGGCTGAAAAACGAAAGTTTAACAGGTATATGAAAGATGGGTTTTTATGGGAATTGCAGGCATTAAACCTTATTGCCGGTCTTGACATAATTGAAGATACACTGCAGCAGTATTTTGGGGGAAGCTGGGACCAGAAAGAATTTATGAATGTGGAAGGTTGCCTTATTTCAATTAACCCAACCAATGGCTACATTGAGGCAATGGTTGGAGGAAGCGATTTTACCAGCACCAATCAGCTTAACCGCGTCATGCAATCAAAACGGCAGGCGGGTTCCGCCATAAAGCCGCTTTTATATACTGCGGCAATTGATTCAAAAAAATTTACTGCTTCTACAACCATTATGGATTCACCCATTCTATATTTAGACCTGGAAGGTGGTGATTGGATACCCGAAAACTACGAAGGCGAATACTATGGTCTGGTAACCTTGCGCCGTGCACTGGCGTTGTCCATCAATGTGGTTTCAGTACGTATTGCTGACGGGCTGGGTATTGATACGGTACTCAATTATTTTGCAAAGCTTCTAAAAATATCTCGCAATGAGTTGAAGAAGAGAGTGCCGCGCAATTTTTCTATAGCATTGGGTTCATTTGAAGTAAGTCCCTTTGAGCTGTCACGTGCGTATGCCATCATTGCTAATAATGGAAAAAACGTTATTCCGTACTCAATTCGCTATGTGCAGGACAAATCAGGCACTATCATCTATAACCCTGAAGAAGAAATCAGGGAAGAGCTTTTGCAGCAGGAAAAAGATGGAACCATTCAGATAGTGCCGCCTGAAGCAGCACGTATAGTCATAAGCCTTATGCAGTCGGTCATTTCATCCGGTACAGGACGCGGTGCCGCAATTGGAAGGCCTGTTGCAGGAAAAACCGGTACCACCAGTAACTATCGCGATGCGTGGTTTGTTGGATTCACGCCTCAGCTTGTCACCGGTATATGGATGGGGTATGATGGCAAGGGATTGTCGCTTGGTCCGGGGCAATCGGGTGGTGCGGTGGTAGCGCCGGTATGGGGCCAGTATATGAGCTGCGCTTTACAGAAGGAGCCAGTGCTGGATTTTGGGGTATATGGCAATATCACCACGGTAAAGGTGTGTGCAGAATCAGGGCTTTTGCCATCGTATTATTGCAAAAAAGTTATTGATGAGCTTTTTATCCCCGGCACCGAGCCTCAGGAGGAATGCAGCAAATGTGAAAGCGGTTCAACATTGCCCACAACAAAAATACCTCATATCAATGTATCCGAAAAACAGAAGGAACAGATATTAAAGAAGATGAAAAAAAAGGATGATAATATCCTTGATTCTATAGAAAATATGATACGGTGATTATTTATGGATATCACAAAATTTTATATTACACCTGATAACACTGCACTGTTTATCATCGACGTGCAGGATAGTTTGTTTAACTCAATGGAATATGAGATGCGAAAAAAAGTAGCAAAGAATGTGGGCATTCTCATTGAACTGGCCAAGCAATATAGCCTTCCCATAATACTTACAGAACAATACCGCAAAGGACTGGGACCCACAATCAAGGAGTTGATGGACCGTCTGGAGGGAGTGGTTCCCTTTGATAAGCTATCTTTTGATTGCATGAAAGATGATGCAATTCGTGAGCAGGTTATCAGAATAAAACGTACCAATATCATATTGTGTGGCATTGAAACACATATATGTGTGCTTACCACGGCGCTGTCACTGCTTAAAGAAGATTACAATGTCATTATTGCGTCAGATGCGGTGTGTTCGCGGCGTACGCACGAGTGGGAAATGGCAATACATGCACTCAGACATGCAGGTGCAATAGTCTATGCCACCGAAACAATATCGTTTATGATACTGGAAAGAGCAGGAACCGAACGTTTCAGGCAACTATCGCCCCTGTTCAAGTAGCTTATGGGGTGTCCCATAAAACAGTACGGGCATCAAACACAGGGCCGTCGATGCAGGCGCGCTTGTAGCCTGTGCTGGTTTTAACAGCGCATCCGGAACAAAGACCAACGCCGCAGCCAAAGTAGCGTTCAAGTGAAGCTTCAACAGGTATGTGCGATAGTTCCTGGGAAAGGTGCTTCATCATGATTTCAGGACCGCAGGTGTATACTATATCAAACTCATTTTTTGCCGCAATGTCTCTGGCTGCATCAACGGGATTTCCCTTAATACCAGAACTTCCATCATCCGTTGTAACAATACATGTGTGCGATAGTTCCCGGTAACTGTCTAACAAAAATATGGAAGATGCCGAACGCGCACCATAGATATAGGTTACCTCTGTATGTGCTCTGCAAAGCATTCTGGCTAAATAATACAGCGGGGCGTTTCCCACACCGCCACCAACCAGTAAAGCCTTTTTGCCTGTCACTATTGAAAATCCTTTGCCACATGGGCCTATGCAATCTATGAGGCCGGGGTGCATGGCAACTATCTTCTCTGTGCCTTTTCCAACAACACGGATGACAATGTGCATGGTAGTACCGTTGTGGTCAAAGATGGAAAATGGCCTGCGTATGAGCGGATCGGTGGATGAATTGACTTTTATATTAATAAATTGTCCCGGGTAACTTTCTGTGGTATCAGAATGTAACGTCAGCAAATAATGAGCTTCTGCCACAGGTTTTGTTTCAATAAGTGTAAACATGATGCACCCCTTGTAAACAAGTACAGTACACACTATCATGGGTAAATATGGCAATATTAATTTTTTATTATCTTGACTTTACATATACAGGGTGATATTGGTTTTAACAGGGAAGCAGGGATGATGATAGCTATGAGCAAACTAACGCCCTGAAGAAAAGCTGATTGATGACTTTGTAGAATGTATTACCGGTGTGCCATATGTCAATAGTGTCATTGTATATGGTTCCAGTAGTAATGGGGCAAGCAATGAGTACAGCGATGTGGATATTGCTGTTGTGATAGATGATGCACACTATACAAAAAAAGTATAGAAATTAATTGAGCAATGGAATAGTGACAACTTACCGCAAATACTGGTTCATTTTCTTGTTGTTGATACTCATGGTTTGCATATATCAGAAATTGGTAAAGAAATTAAAAATGGTGATGCTGTATGGTTAAAACAACACAACACCACCAGACTTTTTGATGAAATCCATAAGTAAAAAATAGATGAACCTGTTGCAGAGGGAAACAGGTTGGCATTTAATTAATAATTTTTACTGTAAGTTATTTTAATTTTATGTTGATAAAAAATCAGTATATGTAATACAACGACATTATTAATAATAATGTTTATACCCTGCAAAAGCAAGAGGGGTGTTTACAATAATTATTTGTATAGCAGGTGAAAACTATGGCTAAAACATCAGAACTTATTTTATCAATTGATGCCGGAACACAGTCTATCAGAGCAATAATCTTTAATGTACAGGGGAATGTTGTTGATATAGTAAAAACTCCAATAGAGCCGTATTTTAGCAATTACCCTGGCTGGGCTGAGCAGGACCCTGAATATTACTGGAAAACGTTATGCACCACAACAAAAAAACTTTTAGCAAAAGGTAAAGTAAAAAAGGAAGCAATCCGTGGCGTTACACTGACCACACAACGTGATACTGTGATTAATGTGGATAGAAACGGCAAGCCACTGAGGCCTGCTATTGTGTGGCTTGATCAGCGCCGGGCTGATAAGTCAATTGTTAAATTTCCGGCCTATTTAAAAGCCGGGCTCAAGCTAATAGATATGCTTGATACTGTTTATTATATTATTACTGAATCTGAAGCTAACTGGATAAAGCAATATCAGCCTGAAATATGGGAAAAGACATACAAGTGTTTATTTTTATCAGGATTTTTTACCTATCGTTTAGTAGGCGAATTTATTGATTCAGTAGGATGTCAGGTAGGTTATATCCCATTTGATTATAAACGTCAGGACTGGGCAACGCCTGATGATTTAAAATGGCGATTATTCCCGTTTAACCAGGATCAGCTTACGAGGTTGGTAAAACCTGCTGAACTTTTGGGGTATATTACAAAGAAGGCATCACAGGAAACCGGATTGCCTCAAGGATTGCCACTTATTGCTGGTGCAGCTGATAAAGCATGCGAGGTGTTAGGTTCAGGCTGTTTAACACCCAACATAGCCTGTTTAAGCTATGGCACCACTGCAACGGTAGAGACAACCAATACACGGTATGTTGAAATCATTCCGTTCTTTCCTCCCTATCCCAGTGCAGTACCCGGAGCCTATAATACAGAGGTAATGGTGTACAGAGGCTTCTGGATGTTGAGCTGGTTTGTAAAGGAGTTTGGTGCACGTGAAGAGATTCAGGCTAAGAAGATGGGCTTAAAACCTGAAGCGCTGTTTGACAGGCTGGTAAAGGAAGTGCCGCCCGGCTCAATGGGACTTACTCTCCAGCCATACTGGTCACCCGGGGTTAAGATTCCGGGACCTGAGGCTAAAGGTGCAATCATTGGTTTTGGTGATGTCCATACCCGTGTGCACATTTATCGTGCAATACTTGAGGGATTAGCATATGCACTGCGTGAAGGTGCAGAACGTACACAAAAGCGCAATAAGGTGCCTATTGAAAAATTACGGGTTTCAGGTGGTGGCGCACAGAGCGATGTTGCCATGCAGCTGACAGCTGATATTTTTAACCTTCCTGCCGAGCGGCCACATACGTTTGAAACATCAGCGCTTGGTGCTGCAATTGATGCTGCAGTGGGTTTAAAGATATATCCTGATTTTAAAACTGCTGTGGATGCCATGACACGGGTGGATAAGGTGTTTTACCCCAATTCTAAAGATGTTGCTATCTATGATAAACTATATAAAAAAGTTTATAAAAGATTGTATGATAGATTGCAACCTTTATATCAGGATATACGTGATATAACGGGCTATCCGGAAAAACGATAGCATTAAATATACTCTGCATAGGATAGTATATGGAAATTGTATCGGGTGTACTCTGTGAGGTTTGCCATACAAAAGAAGCGGTTGTCCGCTGTGATGGGTGTGGCAAAGCGCTATGCAAAGAATGCCGGGTATTTGATATCTGGTGTTATGGGTGCGGGCATGGCAATACCAAAGCCTTCTGCAAGCAGTGTAACGATGATCCGGCTATTAATATCTTGAAGACACCTGTGTAGCTTTTTTACCTTTGATGATAATATTTTTTTCAGGGCATGCTGTTACACAGAACCCACAGCCATTGCATGCATCTTCATCAATTGTTACCGTTGTGGTTACGCTACCACGGGATGAGGGTATTGCCATCTCATTATCCTTTCACATATTATCAGCAACTGCCTGACCAAATTCTGAACATTTAAGAAGTGTTGCGCCCTGCATCTGCCGCTCCAGGTCGTACGTCACGCGTTTCTGCTGTATTGTTTTTTCTAAGCCCTTAATTATTAAATCAGCTGCTTCCTTCCAGCCCATAAAGCGCAGCATCATCTCACCGGAAAGGATAAGGGAACCCGGATTAACCTTGTCCTGATTGGCATATTTAGGTGCTGTACCATGAGTTGCTTCAAATACTGCTGCAGTATCGCCAATGTTTGCACCGGGTGCCATGCCAAGGCCGCCAACCTGTGCTGCCAGCGCATCAGAAATATAGTCGCCGTTTAAGTTAGGAGTAACAATGACATCAAACTCATCAGGCCGCAGCAGTACCATCTGGAACATAGCATCGGCAATACGGTCTTTTACAACAATTTTGCCTGCGGGGGCTTTCCCGTTATAGTTTGTCCAGAGCTCATCCTCGGTAATAATGTAATTGGCAAATTCTTCTTGTGCTGTCTGGTAGGCCCAGTCGCGGAATGCGCCTTCGGTAAATTTCATAATGTTGCCTTTATGCATGATTGTTACGCTTGAACGATTGTTATCAATGCAATAGCGCAGTGCTGCCCGCACAATGTTTTTTGTGTTTTCAATGCTTATGGGTTTTACGCCAATACCTGTATCATAGCTTAATGACTGCCCCATCTCATTGTTTAAAAAATCAATAATTTTTTTTGCCTCAGGGGTTCCCTGCTTCCATTCAATGCCTGCATAAAGGTCTTCCATATTTTCTCTGAATATAACCATATTAACCTTTTCTGGATTTTTCAGGGGCCCTGGCACGCCGGCAAGATGGCGCACAGGCCGCACACATGCATACAGCTTAAGCACCTGGCGCAATGTTACATTAATACTTCGTATGCCGCCACCTACCGGTGTTGTTAACGGTCCTTTTATGGCAACTTTATATTTTTTTATTTTTTGTAAGGTTTCATCAGGAAGCCAGTTCCCGGTCAAATTGAATGCCTTTTCGCCGGCAAGAATTTCCTGCCAGTGTATGGAGCGTTTGCCACCATAGGCTTTTTTAACTCCTGCATCCAGTACAATCTTAGTTGCTTTCCAGATATCAGGACCAGTGCCATCGCCTTCTATAAAAAGTACTACAGGGTTGTCAGGGACTTCAATGGTGCCATTTTCATATTTGATTATTTCTTCCATAGCCTCACTCTTTAGTATTGGATTTTTTATCGGTAACTATCGCACAGCTGTTATTTATAGGCGATAGTTCCTGACAATGTGCTGACTGTTAATAATGATATCAATGATGTGAATCGTTTTTCTGAACAAAACAAATATCAAAAAATATAGCACAATGGAAAGTATTTGACATTAGTTTTTGTATATGTGTAAAATGTCAAAAGAAAAAAATTAAAAAAAAAGTTTGGTTTGTAAAGATAGTATTATAGAAAAATCTAAAATTATGTGGTTTAATGATATCAGGATTACAGTAAGTCTTTACAATGGCATTTACAACGAAGTGATTCTTTTATCTATGCAAATTTTTAGTCTATGGCAGGGTTATATAGTACTGCTATTTGCCCAGTAAAATTTATTTTTAAGAATAGGAGAACATAGAGCATGAAAGAACTTATCATTATTGGTGCCGGACCTGCAGGTATGGCAGCGTCAATCTATGCAGTGCGGGCAGGACTTGATACGCAGGTACTGGAAAAAATTTCCCCCGGCGGGCAGATAATGCTGACATATGAAATTGAAAATTATCCCGGCTTTGCTGAGCCTGTTGAAGGCTGGCAGCTGGCAAGCAACATGGAACAGCAGGCGCGGCGGCTTGGTGTAACGATAGAAAGTAAGGATGTGGAATTGGTGCAAAAGGTTAACGATATCTTTGAAGTAAAAACAACTAACGGTGAAGTGTTGCAGGCTCGTGCAGTTATTGCGGCAACCGGGGCATCCCTTAGACGATTGGGTGTACCAGGGGAGTCTGAATTTACCGGCAGGGGTGTTTCATACTGTGCTACCTGTGATGCTGCATTTTTCAAGGATATGGTGACTGCGGTTGTTGGAGGAGGCAACACCGCACTGGAAGAAGCTTTGTATTTAACACGCTTTGCATCAAAGGTATACCTCATTCACAGACGCGATGAATTCAGAGGGCAGAAAATATTGCAGGACAGGGTGCGCTCAAATCCCAGGATTGAATTGGTTTTAGATACTGTGGTTACACAGGTTACCGGCCATGAAAAGGTAAAGGCAGTAAGCCTTTTGAATAAAAAGACAAACAAAACATCAGAACTTGCTGTTGATGGGCTTTTTATATTTATTGGTTTCAATCCAAACACTGCATATCTGCCCAAAGAAGTTTTGAATGAAGCCGGGCAGGTAAAGGTTGACAAGTTTATGCGTACGTCAATGGCCGGGCTTTTTGCTGCTGGTGATCTTCGTGAAGATTCATACCGGCAGGTGCTGATGGCAGCAGCCGATGGTGCCACAGCATCAATCAGCGCGTATGAGTATATAACGAACAAAGAGTGGTGATAATGTTTTTTGTTGTAATTCCCTGTTTATTCTTACATAAAACGTAAAAATGCTTCAAAACATTCATATAGCCGTTGCTGTATGCTCTGAATGCGTTCGGGGTCAATGGTAAGGGTTTTGGGGTCAAAATATTTTTCGTTAACAAACAATGCTTTTGACAGTGAAATCCGGATGATTGGCAATAAATGTTTTGCGTATTTATACATGATGTAACGCTTTGAAGGCCTGCCAATGCAAAACGGTGTGGTGACAGTATATTTTTCACCGCTAAAAGCCTTTTTTAAAATGCCAAGTAACTTAATCGTCAGTGTTTCATCACAGGTTGTAATATCACTCCCATTGCTGGCAATGTGCTCCAGCGTTATAATGGGTCGCGGGCTTCCCTCATCAGCAGCAACAGGCGGTGCAACAGGTGCAACCGTGTGGCATAGTACAATAAAACGGCTTGTTCCCAGTGCCTGTTCAATTTTGTTATGAAAGGAGAACCAGTACCGCTTAATCATGCCAGCAATTGCAATCTCGTCAGGGAATATCCCTGGTGAAAAAATTTGTTTTTTCTGCGAGGTAGATGTTTTGATAACGCCATTGTTTGTCTTTGGCGGGAGCATATAAGGATCCCTATCAACATCAATAAACAGCCGGTGTACAGGAGTGCTTATCACGGTGCCTAATTCTTTCAGTGTAAAGCATTCAGTTGCACCTGTGTCGGCTTCAAAAAATAATTCTAACTGGCTTAGTACACATAACTCAGCCAGTTCATCAGGTACTCTGTAACCACCATGAGGTATGATAAAAAGATATGGTTTTTTCATGCTGATTAAACTATAACATTTGGTATCTGGCAGTACTATTAATAAAATAGTATCTGCCACAATGACAAATTGATGTATTGTACTGCCACAGATAACAAATTATGCAAGTAATTTATATTGACTAAAATTATACAATGTAGTTTAGTTGAGCAGTAATTTTTTTTGGAGGAACAAACAATGAAACCATACTCTATTGATAAATTAGGTGAAGACATTCTTGAAATTTTATCCAATGATGCAAAGGCTACATCAGAAGATATAGCAAAGCAGCTCAATGTAAGTGTTGATAAGGTGCAAAAATATATTAAGAAATTTGAAAAAGACCGCATCATCCTGCGATATAAAACACATATTAACTGGCAGCGTATAAAACAGCATGAAGTGCGGGCACTCATAGAAGTAAAGGTTACCCCGCAACGCGGTGTTGGATTTGACTCAGTTGCTGAGATTATCTACCGTTATCCCGAGGTTACATCTGTGTATCTTCTTTCGGGCGGCTATGATTTGCTGGTACTTGTTGAAGGACCATCTCTGCGTGAGGTTGCATCATTTGTTGCTGAAAAACTTGCAACAATAGAGCACGTTCAATCAACAGTTACCCATTTTATGCTGAAAAAGTATAAGGAAGACGGCGACATCCTTGTTGATCAGCATGAGGGCAAACGTCTGCCGGTAAGTTTTTGATGCATGCACATCTTAAACAAAATTTATCAACAGTTACTATCGCATTATGGGCCTCAGCACTGGTGGCCGGGTGAAACTCAATTTGAAGTAACCATTGGTGCAATACTGGCACAAAATGTTTCGTGGACCAATGCTGCAAAAGCAATTGAAAATCTTAAAAAACATAATCTCCTGCAACCTCAAAAGCTTTCCGGAAAAAAAGCGGAGGAAATAGCTCCGTTAATAAAATCTTCAGGATATTACAACCAGAAAGCAGATGCTATTGCTGCATTTTTACGCTGGTTTGAACGCTATGACTATAGCTTTGAATTATTACAAAAAGTACCCACTGAAAGGTTGCGTGAAGAATTGCTTGCACTGCCCCGCATAGGGCATGAGACTGCCGATTCAATATTACTCTATACACTGGAAAGGAGAATATTTGTTGTTGATGCGTACACAAAACGTATATTTACCCGGATAGGACTTTTAACAGGCAAGGAAAAATACAATGACGTACAACACATGTTCCATGCACATTTTGCTGGCACAACCCGGGACTACAATGAATTTCACGCATTAATAGTAAAACATGGGAAGGATGTATGTGCCAAAAAACCGCGCTGTGGCAGATGCTGCATTATAAGGTGGTGTGTTGGCAATGCTCTGACCCCCATTTTGTAAACCAGGCAGAGCAAAAAATCTGTTGACAATTGCACTAAAGCGGTTTAATAAATAGTTATAAAAAATACAATACGTTTATAAAGGAGGTTTACTCTATGAAGACAAATGCACCGCGGTCAATAGTATGGTGGATTTCCGTTGTTATTGGAGTGTTGGGGATTATCGGCAAGTTTGTTGCACTACCTGTATTAACTGCATATTCATGGTGGCTGCTGGCAATAGGCTTTGTTATCTTAGCACTTGCTACTGTCATTAAAGGATTGTAGTTTTTACAGTAACTATTGCAAAAATAAAAAACATATTTGTATTCATGGGAACTGTATAACCGAACACAGCATGCCTGCTGCGTTGGATGCGGTATGGGGATTATATACATCCAGCTTCCAGATACCATCCACAACAAAATTGTAGCGGAATGCTCCTTCTGGCAGTCGCTTTTGCAGACGCCAGATGCCATTCTTGTCTTTTTGCAAGAGATCAATTTCCGGGTTCCAGTTGTTGAAATCGCCGGCTATTGCCACAATAGATGCTTTTGGTGCATACAGCCTGAATTCCACCAGCCGTATGCTCTCATCAAGTATTTTGTAGCTTACCTGTGTGCCTTCAGAACGTTTATCCTGGCGAACAATGGAAAAATATGAACCTGCATTGTCGTCGGCAATATCCTGATTTACAGGATCGTTAATCCACACATTATCAACCAGAAATTTATACCGCACTATACGCTCATCATCATTAAAAGGAATGATGTAAAACCAGATGCCATTGTTGCTCCGCTTCATGGGCTGCTTTTTCCAGTATGAAAAATCACCAGCAATATATACCCTGCGCGCACTGCGGTTTTTGTAGGTAATCAAAGTACCCTGTAGTATTTGCGGCATTCCCGGCTTACTATGGGAGACAGTTACCGGAGAGGGTGGCATGGCCTTTGAAAGGGTGTACAGTGAATAATAGGGAACGCTTTTTGCTTTAGAATAATCACTATTGGAAAAATAACACAGTGAAATGATGAGCATAATCCATTGCAGCGGTTTTGGCATGTACTATGGGCTCCTGTGGCTAAATTTTACGCTTTATAATTGCATATTAATATGTCGATAGGTATAGAGAAAATATTTATATGATTTTATTCAAAATGCATATTAATATATAATTAGCAAAATATGTTTGATTTTTTAAACAGAATATTACTACGATGTTTATGTCGCATTATAAAGGTTAATCACAGGTGAAAGAGCCCGCTATGGCGGTTACTGAAGAGATACAAAATCTGACTCCGGAAGAAGAAGCTGAAATTACGCGGATAGTAGATTTGTTTGATGCTGAACTTGCATCCATTGCTCAGATGCGCGGCAGGGTAAGCGTGATACAGGCCGATTCGCAAGCGGCTGATTTTACAATTACTCCCGGGCAACATGAAGAGAAAGCAGAAGGTCTGACCAGGCCGGAAGTGTCTGAAGAGTCTGAAGATATTGTAGATATAACTGACATGATAGAAGAAGTGCCTGAGGAAATGCCGCATACTGTTGAGGAAGAAACGCTACCTGAATTTGAAGAGCCAGTTTCTGAAGAAACATTGCCACAGGAACCTGAAAAAGCCTTTGAAGAAACGTTGCCTGAAGAGCTGCCACAAGAAATCCCATCACTAGAAGAAAAGGAACTGCCGCCAAAGAAAGAAATAAGCCCACTGGCTGAGCTGGAAGAGCTTACAAAATTTGAGCCTGAGACTGTTGAAGCCAATGAAATTCGTACTGATGAATTTGTAACAGAAAAACCGCGTGAACCTCGTGATGTCAGCCTGGCTGAGGATATACATCTTTCTGAGATTGGTACCGAAGAAGTATCCGGAATTTCTGAAATTAAACCTGAAGAACTTCCTGGTGCTGATCTTGAAACAATGGGACTTGATGAAGAAATTCCTGAACCGGCAAAATTTGAAGAAGAGTCAAAAGAAGAAGCTCCAGTAAAGGGCTTTGAAAGTCCCATATTTGATGAATTAGAAAGCTTTGAAGAGCCAGTAGAAAAAGCTGAAAAAGTTGAACATGTAGTTGAGGAATTCAGGACTGAATTTGAAGGATTAGAAGAAGAGCCGCAGCCAATCTCAATGGAAGAAAGCGTTGAAATTTCTGATGCTGAGTTGCGGCGGCTGAAGAAAGCATTGCTTCTGCTTCATCCCGTTCTTCGCAGAAAAATTAAAGAGATAATTTTACGGGATGAGTTATCTCCTGAGGACACCCGAAAGCTTATTGACCTTATAGTATCGGGTAAACCTGAAGACAATATTCAAAGGTTTATTGAAAAGAAACTCAATATTAAACTTACCCTTGAAGAAGAAATCCCACACCGCAGGGTTATTACTGCAAGGCCTGAATATACCCGTGAAGGGATGCAGCGACAGCAGCGATTATTGCGTCAAACAAAGATTATTGCTGCAGCGGTACTCATTGGCTTTGCAGTAACAGTAACTGTCTACCAGTTTATCTATAAGCCCTTCATGGCAAAAAGGCTTATTAATAAAGGTGTGGCACTTATTCTGGAGCCGGGGGAGCCTGCAACAAAAAAAGTGAAGGATTATAAAAAGGCAGAAGAATATTTTGAATATGTTGACCAGCACTATAAGAAAGATTATTTATATGGATATAATGCATATGCACGCGCATACTTTAAAAAACGAGAATTTGACTATGCCTACAGCAAGTTGAAGCGAGCATTTGAAATAAACAATCGTGATATTGACATACTGAATAACACAGGCTATTTCTTTGCTAAAATACCGGAAAACTACTACAACCGTATTCAAAACGATGCATTGAAAACATTTGCACCCAAAGGCACCTATGAGATTTCGCAGGTTGACATGGCAATACTGATGTACAACAGGGTGCTTGCCATTGACCCAAAAAATATCACCGCAATGTTTGGCATAGGCAACGCATATCTGTATCAGGGGCAGTATTTAAAGTCACGGCAGTATTTTGAAAACATTCTGAAGGTTGATCCTGATTCATGGGTTGGCTATGCTGGCCTTCTTAATCTTTTTATTGAGCGTGATAATTTACCTGAGGTGCTGTCCATCCATACTGACCTGCGGGCTCGTGACATTTTAACGGATATCCCCTCACCACTGCTTGCAAAATTGGCTCATTACTATCTGGGCAAAAACCGTTCGGATACGTTTAATGTACGTGTTGATTTAGGCATACAGTCACCCCGCCTTAAGGATGGAGAGGATAACCTGATACCGGCATGCCGTGGTGTGCTTGATGCGTTAAAGGAAAAAGACCCTGATTATCCGCCGCTGTATGTTGCAAGCGCCAGGCTGGCTGCAGCACAAAAAAATTTAAAGCTTGTGGAAATGCTTTTAATAGAAGCCGAGCAAAAAGCCGAGGAAAAAGGAGAACGGTATGCGGCAGCATTGCAGCTTCTGGGTGAGTACAACTACACCATCAAGCAGCCGGTTGAAGCATATAAGTACCTCAATGCAGCAATAACTGCCTATCAATACCCCCCTGAGTTTACCTATGAAGATTTTTACTATGAGTCTGAATCAATAGGTGAAGCATATGCGTACCTGGGACATATCTTTTATTATTTCTTTGATAAGGTAAAATTCAGATTTGGCGATGAGCTTGATGAAGCGCTTCTTGATGAGGATGCCGATAAAATGGCAAATTTAGACATTGCGCGGCAAAAGTATGAACTTGCTGTTCAGGAAAAATTTTCCTCACCTGAGGTTTGGTATAATCTGGGAAGAATATATTATGTTAACCAGAACTATCAGCAGGCTCTGGAACAGTGGCTTAATCTATATGAGGATATAGTAACCAACCCGCAGGTTATGTTTGCGATAGGCAACGCGTTCTATCATATGAATAATTTAGAGGCAAGCAAAGGGGAATACCTGAAAATGATTGCCGTATTTGAACGCAAGGTAGAGGCAATACGATTGCCCAGAGCTGAACGCAAGGAGCACAGCCTGATATTCCAGATGCTTGCTTCAGCATATAATAATCTGGGTGCCATATATCAGATTCAGGGAAGTGAAACAAAAAGCAGTATAGCTTACTGGAAGGCAATTGATTATGCTTCACGCCTGGGTATGGAAAATGAATTTGCCCGTGTTAACCTGGCACGTGGATTTAAACCCCGCACCACGCCAATAATGCCAATCTTAGATGAGAATATCCCCTACAGTATTGATATTTTCAGGACTGATATGCGTTAATAAAAAAAATATATCCCCGCACAATGAGATAACAGGGAATACGCTATGTATGAAAAAAATGCTTGTAATAACGATATAGTTATGTATTATGTCGTATTGAGCTATCCTTTATAGATATATTTTATACTACAATAAAGAATACATCATTTTCTTAAAGAGGAATTAAATCCGTATGCAACACGTTCATCTGCCATTAGATGAAGAATATATCGGTGCACAGGAAACGGCAGCCCAGGATACTGCAATTTTAGATTATATTGCACAGCAATCATTTGTGCCGGATAAGCGTTTTTTGCTTAAAACCGAAAGTTTTGTGCTTAAAAGCGCGTATGCCAATAACAAGATGCTATCGCTGTCAAATTCCCGTACACGGATACTTCCACACCAGATTGAAAGCACTTATACTGTGGTTAATTCATTGCACAAGCGCTTTTTGATAGCCGATGAGGTGGGGCTTGGCAAGACTGTTGAGGCAGGGCTTATTATTAAAGAGCTGTCGTACAGATATAATTATGACAGGGTTTGTATTGTGTGCCCTGCAAGTTTGCTGTACCAGTGGCAGCACGAGATGAAGAGCAAGTTTAATGAAGATTTTACCATTGTCGATAAAAAAATTTATTCGCGGTATAAAGGCAATCCCTGGGTTTTGAATAAGATAATCTGCTCAATTGATTTTATTAAAAACCGCAGCTTTATTGAAACGCTGTCAAAAATACAGTGGGATACGGTTGTCATTGATGAAGCACACCGCCTGCGCCGCGATTCAGCAACCCAGACAAAATCGTATCAGGTGGCCGAGATTCTGGCAAAAAACAGCAAGGCCCTGCTTTTGCTATCGGCAACGCCGTTCAGGGGAAAGCTTGAGGAACTATATTACCTGCTTTCGCTTCTTGATAAAAATTTGTTAGGGCCACTACACAGCTTTCAGGCAACCTACTGTGTGCCCGATGCTGACCTGGCACCACTTAAAGAAAAAATTGCACAGGTGGTCATACGCCGTACTAAGCGCGAGGTAGGAGGCTTTACTAAACGTTTGGCAAAAACAATACGCTTTGAATTGTATCCTGAGGAGCGCATGCTGTATGATGCTACCACACAGTATGTAGCAGACCAGTTTAATAAAGCAATGCAGACAGAAAACCGTGCCATTGGATTTGTTATGACGGTGTTTCAGAAATTGCTGGACTCATCATCGTATGCACTGCTGTGTGCATTGAAAAAACGCCATGAGTATTTAACCGGCGTTCTGGTGCAGAAGAAAGCCGGTGCGTATGATACAAACGCGTTAGATGAAGATGAAATAGAAGATGTTGATTCAGTGCTGCAGGTTGAAAGTGTGGAGCTTGAAGATGAACTGGCAACGCTTTCAAAGCTTATTGCCATGGCACTGGATGTAACACGAAATAAAAAAGCTGAAAAACTTTTGCAGCTTGTAAAAAAGTTGAAAGCACAAAACCATAAGAAAATTTTAATTTTTACACAATTCAGGACCACACAGGATTATCTGGCACAGGTGCTTGCAGGCTATAAGGTTGTACTGTTCCACGGATCAATGAACAGGGAAGAGAAGGAACAGGCAATAGAGTGTTTTAAAAATGAAGCTGAAATCTTGATATGTACAGAAGCCGGTGGCGAGGGGCGTAACCTTCAGTTTTGCAATGTGCTTGTAAACTATGATTTGCCGTGGTCGCCGCTTAAGGTGGAGCAACGTATTGGCAGAATTCACCGCTTTGGGCAGCCTCAGAATGTCATCATCTATAACTTTGCAACCAAAAACACCGTTGCCGAACGAGTCCTTGAAGTACTGAATCATAAGCTGAAACTCTTTGAGGAATCACTGGGCACACCGGATATCATTCTTGGGGATATTGCCGATGAGCGGTTTTTTAACAGCATTTTTATGGAGTTGATTGCAGGGCTTAAAAGCAAAAAGCGGGTAACCAGGGATATTGACACCCATATACAGAAAGCCAGATCAAGCTACAGTAAATTGCAGGAACTGACAGTAGCCACAAAAATTGATCTTAATTTTGACGAGTATTATAAAATCACCATGCAGGAGCGTGCTTTTTCCAACAAACGCATTGAGCAGTTTATCAATGAATTAAAGGATGTTGATGATACGGTAAGCAGATGTATTTCAGGGCAAAACCCCAAAAACAGATTATACTTTGTGCGCTATAACCCCTTTACACATGCGCCCGTAAATCGATACGGAACCTTTACCAGCGAAGTGGCGCTGGAAAATGAGTCACTGGAATTTCTGGCCTTTGGTCATCCGGTTGTTGACTTTGGCATAACGCAATGTCACCAGCATGCTTTTGGCGGATTTGCCGGCATCAAGCAGATTGATTGCCCGTATGATTGCAGTGGTCTCATATTTCACTATCTTGTTACGCTGAAGGCAAAGGAGGAGGTGCAACGCATTGTCCCCGTTTTTGTATCAAAGGATATTTTAAATCCATCTATCATTGAGGATGTTGAACAGGAGGCCATGCGCCAGTATGGGCGTGCAGTGAATGTTGATGATGATGTAGCAGGACAGTATTCCGGCAATATATATTATTACTATGAACTATCGCTCAAAAGAATTGAAAAAAAAGCAGGGGCGATAGTTACCGAAATAAAGGAAACCATGGATCTGCATATTGATCCGTATATGGAAAGAGTATGCCAGCATTACCTGCAGGAAAAGGAATATCTGCATAAACGCCTGGAGTGGCAGGAATGTCAGCAGAAGTGGTACGGCAAGGACATGCACAGCGCCATTACCCGTACAAAAAATATGATACAAAAAACTGAAGAAGAACACCACAATCGCCTTGCGCAGTATTCGGGATTTACTGATGTAACCTGGAATGCCAGTCTGGTGAATGCGGGAATACTGGTGTGCAGGCCGGCTTCATTTTAACATTGTTTTTTTTAGCTTTTCAATTTCCTGAGTGGTGGGTATAAATTGAATCCCCATGCCAACCTTCTTGTCCCCCTCTTCATGCTTGCGTACCCAGCGCACCGTGCCCTTTAAGGTAATGGTTTCTTCGGGCGAGATGTATACCTCAATGTCAACGGTGCTTCCCGGATGAACCGGCTCGGGTGTTGATATGAACATACCGCCCTCACTTATATCGTGTGCGGTGCTGAAGGTTACGCCTTCCATGCTCTCAACCACTGACTTGCATTTTTTTGTAACACGATTATGTTTTCGCTTTTCGGCCATAGGCACCTCGCTTGTGTGGTGTTATGTTTACTGGCTGTATTGTATAGTATGTGTAATGTTATTGCAATAAATTTTTTTTCATGAATGATGGCATACATACAACGGTAAATGTCCAAACAGAAAAAAATACGTAAAAATGTTATTGTGATGAGGGAAGCCAGAAAAAACGTAATTATCCTTTGTAACCATGATTAATATCCAAAAATTGTTCTCATTATGGCCTATTAAATAAAATGATTGCAAATGTTGCTGGTGGTTTTAATGTATACAAAATTTTCCACAATACACGCGGGTGGTTACGTTGCACATATTATATTCCTACAACAAAGTATTATTTCCTCATTGCGTCATTACACTGCAGGTTAAACATAAGTGGATTGCCAATCAGTTCAAGCCTGGCACTACGGTGATAGTGTATCCGGTAATGCGGTTTAAAGATTATGTGCATTTGACCAATATGGGAGTGCTTGCAGAGGTTTTGAAAATTGAGCCATTGAATAAACACTATGTACTATCCTTAAAGGGGCTTAACCGTGCACGGGTTGATAAACGGCATGGTCTGTTCTCATGCAGTTATACTATTATAGATGAAAAAGTACAGGCAAATCCGGAGATAACTGAAAAGCTGCGTAAAAAAGCACAGGAATTGATTTTTTTAATAAATGTCGATGAGTCAGATAAGCTTATACACCTTTTAAATTTTATTTCAGACGCGGTGCAGCTTTCAGATTTTATTGCTAATTATTTTATCCTGGATTATAATGAACGTGTAGCTTTGCTCAATAATGCAGATGTTACTTCGCGTATCAATACAATATTGCGGTTGCTTACCATGCTTATTGACAATATTCAGCATAAAAAAAGAAGTGAGGGGTAATAATGAAAAAGAAAATATACCAGGATGAGGTGTTATACACCATTGCGTGGTCGCCAGTGTATACATTTGATAAATATTCAATAACCAAAATTATTCCTGAGCTTGCAGGTATTGTTGCAATAATGGAAAAACTACATGAGGACACGTATCATTACATATTGTTTTACAGTTGCTGGCGTGATGGTATGCGGTTGGGGCTTAAAAATCTACTGGACCCAATTTTTACGCGGCATCCTGACCTGGCAAAAGCAATGGAAGGCAGGGTACTGTGGTACAAGTACACAGCAGTTGATACCAATCCTTTTGATTTACAGGACATACTGTGGTGGCTTATACAGAACTATGAACCCGAACTCAACGATATAGCCAATTACGAGGATTCCAGGCGCTATAAAACTATATATGTCCGTGAAATGGAGTTAGACAGGGAAACGGTAGTAGAACGCCTGCCAAAATTTGGATTTTAGTGTGAAAGCTTAACATCATCCAGTGTGTAGATATGGCTTACATTCTGTTTCAAAGCCAGAAATTCCAGGATAAACTTCAAACGTGCAGCAGCATCAAGTGGCGAAGCAGAAATGGTATCAATACGTGCTAAAAACTGCTGCATCCTTCGTACATTCTGTGTACGCTTATCTTTATCAGTCTCGAAGATATCTTTTTTGAATAAAAGGTATGTATCGTAGATAGCTTTAATGATATCTTCGTTTTCTATAAGGCAGGCAATATACAGGTTGGTATCTGAGTTGTGAACATTACGGGTAAAAAATTTAAGTAAAGGTAAAATGATATCAGGATAAAGGTGTTTGTTAATAAGCTCTTTAACCTTTGCTTCAAGTTCTGAATCTAACATGCGCATTGTGGGATATGCCAGATGAATAGTAAACGGGTTTCCCCGCTGTACTTTGCTGTACACAAAATCCAGGAAGCGATCAAGTGAGTCCTTGCGCTCCATATCAAGCTCGCCAAACGCGCCATCCAGAATATCCTGTGCAATGTCCTCAAGGGAGCGCCGCTCTTTTAAAAGTGTTTCAATATGCTTTATTTTCTTTTCCTGTTCCACGGTTAAAAGCGCTTCAATACAGATAATCGTATTGCATCTTTAAGCTGTGTGTCGCTGTTATATTCATACACATTGACAACAGCGCTTACCAGAGAATACTGGTAAAAAGTAAAACCAGCAAGACCAAAAAATACAAGCTGAAAATTATTATCGTGTTTATATCCGCGGTATGCAAGGGCTGCACAGAGCGCAGTTGATGCAAATGACAGCATCCCAACAGAGTATTTGCCGGTATACAGATGACCAAAACCTGGAAAAGCAAGAGAACCGGCTACTGAAAGCCACACTAATTTTTTTGGTTTCTTTTGAAAATCATCAAACGTTTTAAAAAAGGCAATTGCCTCATTGCGCAGTGCTTCATCAGTATCTGCTGCAATAAATTGCTGCAAATCATTGTGAACATCACTGTAGTAATGCAGCATAACTTTGGTATAAATAAAGTTCAGCCTTGCCTGCTGTTTCAGATTACCATCAGGGTACATGGAAAAATATTCCTGGAAATTGCGATATGCAAAAAACGCTGATCCTTCCAGAAGGCGCATGGTGGCTAAATTATACAGCGCACGCTGCCCCCACTGTGTGATGGAAAATTTTTGATAGCAGTCATAGGCAATATCAGTGGCACGGTAATAGTTGCCGCCCAGAAAATATGCCTGTGCCATGATAAGCATGCTTTCAGGATAGTGCTCTCCGCCGGGATAGCAGTACTGATACCGCATGCATTCGGTAATAGCATGGTAATATTCTTTGTTTTCCAGAAAAGTTTTAGACAGATCAATTATTGGGTCAGCAAAAAGCGGCCTGATAAACACAATACTATAGAGCATGAACACAATAATCTTTTTCACTGCTTCATCCATTCAGGTAAAAATATTTCCAGGCTGTACTGCAAAAACCGGTTTTGTATTTGTGTGCGATAGTTACTGTTACCTGCCTCATTGCTGTGCAGTGTGCTGGTATATGCAGAGTACACATTGCCTGCATAACCAATGGCAGTTAACGTGCCGAAGGTATATATAAGTCCCGTCCTGCCCTTTGCATATGAAAGATACGTTGCACCTGCAAGAACGGCAACTGTTACAAGGCTTATGATGCCATCAGTATAATGATGTGCATACACATGGCCGGCACCGGGCATTATTGCCGATAACGCCATAGCAGCATACGGGTTTTTTGCCTCCTTTTTGGCTTTGTTCAGCAAAACAAAGATATCGCGTATCTGGTGTAACGCATCGCAGTGTGAATTGTAAAACGCCAGTGCGTTATCCCAATCATAGTGAGCTACATGCACGGCAAGTATATTCCTGTAAAGGTACAGCTGCAGTCCTGAATCGCGGTTACTATCGCACATATACAGCATTTGCAGGGCGTCAGTATAGTGCTGCAGTGCAGTATAGATATTTGCCAGCAGAACATAGTGCCGGGCATCCTTACCGGGTTTGCCTTTCAGCACGGTAAGCGCCTGGTCATATCGGTGCCCCTGATAGTAACAGTAAGCGATGCTGTAATCCATATCAGCGCCTGTTGCCATACTATAGCGACGAAGTTCTGCAATACACTGATAGTAATCCTGCTGATTGTAAAGCGAAGCTATGAATTTTTGCTGACTGCCTGTATCGTGAAACAGCAGTGTTAAGATAAGCGGCACAATCATCATAGCGGTTACCGTATATGCTGTGGTAGCGGATCGTGCTGCGGGATGGTGTAGGGGTTGCATCGTATGAGTCTGTCACCTGCAAGAAAACTGCCCATTATGATGCCATAGCGCATCACTGCCTGCCTGCCATATTCGCTGCATGTTGGCGTGAAGCGACAGTTGGGACCATCCTGCGGCGACACAACAACCTGAAACATGCGGATAAAAAAATATCCAATTGCCTGGGCTGCATTGTAAACAGTGGCTGTTCGCCGTTGCACGCGGGTTTCATGAGCTACGGTAACATCGGCATCCCATGGGGGAAAGTCGGCAAATACGGGGGTTGCAGTAATCATGCACAGCATAATCAAAAAATTTCTTGCCGGCGGCTGCCAATTTTTATGGGCTTTTTGCATTCTCATTATATCTCCTGAGGAAAAAGTATACCATGCGTCATTTTATAATTGTACTCACTTTACATGTAGTATCTCTTCTGCTCTGCAACAGTGCTTTTGGGAAATCGTCCATAATGATGGCCCGGCCATATTATTGTGTCATCAGGAAGCGATAGTATCCGGTAAATGGATTCCATGATCTGCTTATATGACCCTCCGGGCAGATCAGTTCGTCCCATGCCCTCAGTGAACAGCGTGTCACCGGTAAAGATATGCCCTGGCGTGTACAGGCAAATGCTGCCCGGTGTGTGGCCCGGGGTATGGATTACTTCAAGCTGACTTTTGCCAAAGGCTATAGTGTCGCCACCACGTAATGTACGCATGGGTTTTGGTGATGCACTGCCTTTATTGAACCGTGCCATAAGTCGGTTTGTTATGCCGGTTAACTGGTCCAGATCGCCTTCATGGATGAGTAACTCTGCACCGGTAAGCTCTGTCATTTTGCTGTTTCCAGATGTGTGATCAAAATGTCCATGCGTATTGATGATATATTTCACGCTTGCATTATGTTGCCGTATTGTCTGTATAATGTGGTCAAAATCACCTGCCGGATCAATAAGAACTGATTCTTTTGTGTCCTGACAAACTACAAGATAACAAAAAACATCCATTGCACTTACAAGGAGTTGTTCTATGATCATGAAGCAATATTCCTTTATTAAACAGGATGGTATAAATAATCTACCAATAGTTTTCCCTGGCAAGTATTATTTCATTCTATGTTTTGCTATTTTTGTGCATTTCTTTTATCCGGGCTATCTTTCATTTTTGTTTTTGGTACACAAATCTTTTTGTTGTAAAAGTGCATAGAAAATATTTCATCTAGTATCAATTGCCGCGAATGATGACAGTCGTTCTTCGTCGGATGGATGTGTTGAAAGCAATGATGGCACATTTGCCGGTGCTTTTTGCTGAAGACGCTTGTACAGGTTGACAAAATGTTTGCCGCTGATATGGTTTTTTTTGCAGTAGTCAATTGCAAAAGAATCAGCCTGCCGTTCAAATTCACGTGAATAGCCGTTATAAATAAGCATAAGCGGAAGCCCTATCGTTGTGGTGGATACAACATCACCAAAGATTGCAATGGCAATAACAAATAATCCGGAATTAAGCAGTATATTCCGTACCCCGTGACGGTAAACCACGTGGGCTGTCTCGTGTGCAAGTATGGTGAAAAGCTCATGTTTGTGGTGTATCAATTTCACAAAGTCATCGGTGATGATAAATGTGCCGTCAGGAAGCGCAAAAGCATTGGGGCCAATAAAAGTGCTATGTCTGAAATATAAGGTGAAGGTATAATTATTTTTTTCAGGTATGGTGTCAGTAAATTCTTTAAACTGTGCATGTATGGTATTTATACGTGTTTTTGGTAGCTGTGTTTGTGTAAAAAACTGGTAGTCAAGATAATCAACAGTTTTTTCAGAAATAATATGCAGGGTGCTTGCAGGAATGGAAAAAGCTATATGTGTTACAATTGTCGGAAAAATAAACTTTATAAAAATAAAAAGTGCAGTAATTGAAACCGCAATAAGGGTCATGATTGCTGGAACATGTGATTCAAGGTAATAGAGCAGTGATTGAATGGTATTTTTTTGCTGAGGATGAATTTTTACAATCATTGCATCCACAGCATTATTGTCAGGTGCTGTGAACATATCGCCGTCAGGGAAAATGATATGCCGTTGAGTATTGGCTACACGGGGTGATATGGTAAGATAAGAAATATGTGATTTTTTTGTAGCAGATTCTGTCTCAATGATGATATCACCATTGTCAAAATAGTACAGAGTGGCTGTGTGAGGAGTGCTTTTGCCCTTATTATACAATGTACCCTTAATGTTAGAACCCGATGTCAAGGTCAAGGAACCCTCCTAATTCTTCAGCAAATGATTTGATATCTTTTTCATCCATGCTGGTAATATCATCAAGATTGTTTTGGAGTGAAATGGAAATGGAAGAGTAAAAATATTTGTTATAACGAATGCGTGCCCAGGGTATTGCCAACCCTAATGAAAATAAAATGGCAAAAGCATTGGTCAGAAATATGGATATATACTTTACATAATCCATTGAACAGGATAGTTGTGATTGGCCGCAGTAAATACCGGATATGACATTATTTAATATAAAGATTTTGTAAAAGGCAGAGCCAATAAAAAAAGAAATTATCAGTAACACGTAGATGACAGATATTGCTGCAATTAGGGTCACGTCAATTGATGCAGTATTTGCAATATTTTTTTTAAGCAATTCCAAAAATCCTGAAAAACCAAATGCCGCTGCAATTCCCAGTACCGCACCTGCTGATAACAGTGCTATAATTGTTGCAGCAATGAATGCAATATAAAATGTTGATGCCTGCCCTTTATACTTTACCGGAAGTGTGCCAAAGTATATATTGTTGATAATATATTCCTTTTGTTTAAAGTAAATGTAAGGAATAATGATCCCCAGTGTTAATGGAACCCAGATGTATATGAGTATAAAATATTTAAATGCATCCAGGTAATCACCTTTAAATATAAAAGGAATATTTCGGTAAAGAGTATATTTGCCTCTGAATCGCAGACTGTTGACAATTACCCAGGGAATAATTGGCAATAATGATAATGTAAGGATAATATTCAATATGTTTGAATATTGCCCCGATAATGAATATACAACAAAGAATCCTAAAGCTAACAATCTTCCCTTTAAAATATTAACAGGCATGGCCGTATATGCAAAAGGTTCATTGTCCAGATAAATATTACCATACATATATCTGTTTGTACGGACTTTTGCCCATGCAGAATAAATACCCAGCGTTAATACTGTGAGCAGTCCGTTAACAATCCATATCTTAAAGTATTCGGATGCTTTACCCGTAAAATGAAATGATATGATTTTATTGGCAGTGTTTGTTTGTTCAGTTGATTCCATAAAAATCTCCTCTAAATACAAAATTCAATGTGTAGAATAGTACTTAACAAATTTAAACAAGTCAAGACATAAATAGTGATAGAATGCCTGAAAAAACACATGAAAACTGGTTGACAATATACTGTTTGATATTGCTCAAATATTGCATTAGATTTTCAATAGTAGTATTTATAATTACAATCTTCTTTAAATGATGGTTTAGCTTTAACTAAAGTTCATGAGCAGAACTATTTTAAATAATGCAATCAGGAGGGCCATTTGAATATATCATTTAAACTTGTTGTATTTAAAATTCTTCCCACACGGCTTCTGTCGAGGTTGTTTGGATATTGTACAATCATTCCTTTGCCTGCTTTTATAATGAAAAGGCTCATAAGCTGGTACAGTAAAAAGTTTAATGTGGCGCTGGATGAGGCATTTATTCCTCCTGGTGGTTTTAAAAACTTTGATGAATTCTTCACCCGTAATCTGAAACGGGAGATGCGCTCTGTTCATCCTCACCCAATTTCCATTGTATCGCCCGTTGATGCCATGGTAACTGCATGTGGTAACATTAATGCCGGTCAATTAATACAGGCAAAAGGTATCAACTATGATGTGGCGTCACTGCTGCCGGGGCAGTTCCAGAGTCAGTTTATCGGCGGATCGTTTATCACACTATATCTATCTCCCGGTGACTATCACCGAATACATTCACCTGTCAGTGGCACAATTGTCGGTTACCAGTATGATCCCGGAAAACTGTACACCGTACAGGACTGGCT
>DYLU01000089.1:0-2321 GCA_020721905.1 Leptospira biflexa
CTGGTTAGAACCTGACATAAGCCGGACAACAAAAGACGATGCTGTCATATTCCTTATATACACGCATAATCTGTCATATCCGTTAAGATTCCCCTCGCTCACGGGAATATTTAAAATTCTGCCAAACCATAACTGCCCGCCGGAATTTCTCGTATGTTTTAGGGAACCGACTGTATCATAGGAATTATTTATGGTTGATTCCCAGGATACCGTCCCGTAAGTTGCAGTAATTCCGTTTATTGAACTTGCATCCGGAAAACAATTTATGGGGTCATGGCCTTTGGGAAGCCCGAGGTTGGGCGTGCACGGTGTTGGCGTTGGAGTAAATAACGAGCAATCAACAAATTCAACGTCAACCCAGGATATTGTTTTATAACCGCAGTTATCATTCGCTTCTATATATACTCTCCTTATTCCTGTAATGCCCGTAGGATCAAAAACGGCAGAATACCGTCTACCACCTGCTGGAGCCGAAGAGGCACCGATATCTGCCATATTATTCCAGTCTGTAGGCAATGGGTTTGCAATTGTGCCGCCGGTCATCCTGTTGTCAAACCAGTACGACCATTGCCCGGACACAGACGGGTCCCCAGGGCTTATTGCATACCGAACTGTTATTCCTCCGCCTCCCGCATTATCGTCCAACACATCGGTTGTTATTGCAAAAAAAGTATTATTGCATACATCCGGAATTACAGGAAAAGCCTGTTCTGAAGAAGGATAAGGATGCCTCGGGCTTATCCAGTAAATTTCCGGTGCTAAATTATTTGTTGAACAAAGGTTCTGCACTTCTTCCATTCCCACAAAATTTGCATAAGCATCGAGAAAATCCGACTGATTATATATATGATTTTTAGCAAGATATAACCTTGGTTCAGGCAGATATTTTTTCATTATTCTTAAAATAGTCAGCCAGTTATATCTGAAAGAAATTTCATTTGCGCCTAAGCCCGCTGTCGGAGCATGCCCCTGCATTCTCTGGAATGCAAGTTGCAACTCATTTGACATTGCTGTCCACTGGGCATCTGTCGGCACTCCATTTGCATAATGCACTGTTCTTAAATCATTTAAAAAATCCTGCACATCGCCCCACGTTATTGCCCAGTCATAAACATCTGAACTTGACCCTATCCTTTTCATCAAATCAACTATCTGTGGTGCATACCAGCCGTTCCCGACTATCCCTGAATCCCTGCTTATATTCGGAGAAGAAAGCGCAGATGTCCTTGCTGCCTGGCCGCAGCGCAAATTCTGCACCTCGGAATGTGGCCCTTTATTGTATCCGACGACAACTATCCGGGTCATTGCATAAGGGTCTAAAGCCGCTGCGGCAAATTCATCCAGCCGGTATGACCGTTGTGCCGAAAAATATCCGTAATACCTGGATGACAAATCAAGGAGCATTGTTATTGTTGCGTTGACTATATTATTCCTTATTACAGGAAGTATCGTAGGACCATTTTGATACGAATTATTATGTTCAAAATAATCTGGCAGGGAAGACATTGACATCTGTATATCAAAATCTATCATCTGGTAAGGTCCGTCTCCTGAGCCGTTTGAACAAACATTTCCTGCCCATGACCAGTCAGCCCCGCCCGAACCGTCGTTAAAAAGCCCTATCCCGCATTCTTTTGTCCCTATTGAAAGCGGAATTCTCATATCATACCCGAAAAATTCCTGGCCCCATGCAGATGCCATTGCCCACATAAGCCCGCCTGGTCCCGAGCCTGACGTGTGTGTATAATTTACGCCTGCACCTGTTGATGAATTCGGCGCCCACCTGTATCCTGCACCGGCAGACACCCATACTGCATAAGCACCCGGATAATAATCTGCTGGATTATCGGCATCCTGAACGGTCGTCCCGGCAGGCATATGATGTATGCCTATCCATAATTGTGTCGGATGATGCGTGGATTTGACAAATAAAGGTGCATCGCTCCGCGAAACCCATGCTGCTGGATTGTAATAATCCATCTGGCCTATGACAGCACCTGTTACGGCGTCTATATCCGTATATGAAAGAGTCGGTGCGTATGAAGTTGTATCCGGATATTTCAAGGCATAGCATGGCTTTAACCTTAAGACAGCATGCGGATAACGCGGATAAGGAATCCCGCCAGCAAGCGAAATCTGGACATTTCCTGCGCCCCATCTTGTGCCGTTTGTGCATATTGTATCCTCGCCTATGCCGACAGGCGGCTTTAAATTTATGCTCTGCACCGGAACCTGCCACCTGTACATCTTTGCGCCATCAATGTCGTTTGAAAGGCTGAACATCCCGGATGGCTGCGTTGGAGATGATGTCGTATTAAAAC
>DYLU01000089.1:2421-9502 GCA_020721905.1 Leptospira biflexa
CTGCGTTGGAGATGATGTCGTATTAAAACCCATCGCAACGATTTCAAAAAAATCATCGTTCCAGTAATACGTATCCTGCCTGTTAATAAGGCACATAGGCCCTATTGCGGGGTTACCTGCCATTGGTATTGTCATCTCAAAATCCGCAAATACAGCAGGTATCAGTAAAATCAAAATAAAAAATATTATTAAAATTTTTTTCATAAATACTCTTTGGTTAATAAGCGGGTTGAAAGGCAATAAATATTCTTCAATATTATCCTCCTATTCCTTTCATCTTTTTCTTTTTACTACCCCCGCATACATATTCTCCCATGTTCTTTCTTTTACAAGATAATCTCTAGGTATTGTATCAACAAAGGCAAATTTTTCAAATGCGTCATGCCATCCGGATAAATTTAACAACTCACCGAATTTTCGTTTTATTATTACAAACATATTTTCTTTTCCAAAAAAATTTTCAGGAAATGCTACAACTTCTACCCAGAAACATACTGTTCCTGAACCACCATTTGCGAGATTTGAAATAGTCCAATAAACTATTGTTTTGCCACCTATGGTAGTGGTTGAGCAACTATTATCACAACCTATAAAAGACGTTACTCCTGTTGGAATTGTATCCCATAAATTAAATGTCTGAATGCTACCGGTATTATTAATATAAGTTATGCAGTAAGTTATTGTATCCCCAAGACTTGCCACAGTCCTGTCTACTGTCTTTATTAAATGTATTGTCTGTTCACCGCATACACTTATCGTTGGTCTAACACCGCAAGGTTCTTCCCCTGTATTAGGGTCAAGGGTGCTCCATCCTGTATATTCCCATAAAAGGTTACTGGACGAGTCATAAAGTGTCACGTATTTTGAATCATTTGCATTTGCTCTACCAACCCCAAAATCACTATATCGCGAATAATCGTCCGAATAGTCAAAATCACTCCAATCGCTGCGGTGGAACCTGAGTCCCGTGTCTCCAGTGTCATGCGTAGCCATTTTCCCTCCACCACCAGGTATCACCTGACCCACAGTTCCACTTAATACTGCCTCAACATACCAGTTTGCGTTTCTACTTCCCGAACAATTTGCAGTGCTAGTATTTGTCCAGCTCTGCACAACGGTCCCTACCTGTCCAAGATATGCTCTACCGTTTGCTTCATATGTTTCATTATTATTAGCCGGCACATCGTTTGCACAACAGTAACTGCCATAAGTATCATAAAAATACCACCTGTATTTAAGCCCGTTTATTGGAACTGGCCATATGCCCCAGTTGGTAATTACCACTGACATTTGCAGCAGATTTGACGTCGGTCCCGAAACAGACGACCGAAACATTTGCAAGTTCAGGCGCCGACAATCATCTATAGCCGTTACACTAATAGCTGAACTGTTTAGAATGGTATTGCCTGCATCGCAGGAAGTGGGATACGCATTTATGGACCAGTCGTGGGCAACCACATGCACGTATAAATTGCCAGTAGGCGCATCAGGCGGCACTTTAATAACATAAGTCAATGTCTGTGTGCTTCCGCCGGTAGATATAGAGATACCATAACCCCACCCTGCACCGGTATGCTCCGAATCAGGACCAACATAATCAGGGGCAGACATGGAACTGTCATATACGCCATCAGCATTTACCACAAACATATAATACACCGTCGGTGCCGTTGTATTAAAACCAGAACAATCAAAAGTAGTAAATGGTGATATTGCAACGACATAATAGGATGTAACCCCTGCCCCGCTGTTAATATCAAATGACACAGTTAAATATGCACCTGCAGCAACACTTGAAGGCGATACTGAAAGATTTGACAGTGTAACCGCCAGGCAGAATTCACTCGTTGATAAAATGAGCAAAACTATTAAAAAAATTTTTATTACCATAAACTTTTCTATGTTGATTTTTTTTGTCATTTGTTTGTTCCTTAATTGTTTTTCCAATTTTCGGTTGATATCTTTTCCTTTCAATTATATTATAACCTACAAGTCGGTTTTAAGCAATATTTTTTCTATCTTCATGGTAATAGTTTAGCCACTGGTAGAACAAAATTAATCAATAAATTTTTTCATTTTGTCATTGCGAAGTCAGGCGAATGATAACCTTTATCTTCTATTATCCTACTTATTGAGCCTGACAAAGCAATCTTGCTTTTATTACCTGATGCCTTCTCTCCTTGTCTTCTTCCGCTTTCAACTGCAAGATTGCTTCATCAGCCTCATATTACCTTATTTTCTCTTCTTAACTTTCCTTTCGGCTTCCTCGCAATGACACCGTCTTCAAGAGTTTTCTACTAATATCTGAACTTTTATAAGTTACTCCTGGCGGCTGAACTATTACTCTTCATGTAACGGGTCAGTTATTTATTGGACAATTTACTAGTGGACAAATTATTGCATTGTTTGCTATTGTAGAGACGCCCAAATTGAGCATCTCTTAAATAAAAACTACATTTTAACGCATCAATGACTGTCCCATTACTTTCTACCTATCCATCTCTTTAATTTTTCTATTATCTATTGCTCTACACCTCAAAACTATGCTTTGAACTATAAAAAAGTTAAACAATTGACCGCAGATTCGCTTCTTTCTCACATATATTAATCTTTCTTTACATCCTTTTCTCCTATCCACCTTGCTTATGCTCACCACCCCATTATTGGCTGGATTATGTTGTACAACTGCTGCGCAATTATCGTATGCCCTGCAACCGTTGGATGCGTCCAATCGCCTATGTAATCTGTCTGGTTTGGCAGCCACCAGTTACTGCCGCCGTTTGAGGTGTCACAATAATATACATTTGGATCTCCTGATGCATTTTTTGCAATAACCACATTATTTATATATGCCCTGCAGGTATCCCACTGATCGCCGAAATAATATCCCGGACCGACAGGAACAAGAGGACCTACGCAGAATATTACAGCATCAGAATACTGGATCCTTACAAAATCAATGAAGTTGCTGTAAGTTGATTCAAAATCAGTCTGCGAAGGATAAGGACTGCTGCCGGAAAAATCGTTTGTGCCGAGGAATATTATAAAAACATCTGGTTTATATTTTCCAAAATCCCAGTTTATATTCGGCATAGTAGGATAAATGGGAAACCATGTAAGCAAAAATTCATCCGTCATATTGTCCTGTGTAGGCGGCATGGATTCATTTAAGTTCCTGTATATGCCCTGTCCTGAATGTGCAATTATTGACCATTGCGCATTAAACATCCTTGCAAGCTGCGGGCCGTATGCCATATATCCATTCTCCGTTGAAGCGCTTGTGCCTCCGGAACCTTCATTGCCGAACCCAACGCTTATTGAATCTCCTATTACTTCTATTTTTCTCTGAGGTGTTGGTTCCGGCTCAACCAGAACTTTTCCGGTATCAAGTACAAAGCCACTGAAAGTCGTTATGCCAAAACTGCCACCGCTTCTCCTGAATAATTCAAGGGTATGCACAGTATCTGAAAGCCCTGTTGCAAGGGTGTATTCTCCGGATGACGATATGGCAAATTTGGACATTTCATTGCCGTCTATTTTACACTGCCAATATTCGCTGGAACCGCTGAATTTTGCCTTTATACTGGTACCTTCAAATTTCGCTTTTATGTAAACACACCCCCAACTCCCTTTGGGATTTTTAACATCAGTAAAATCCCATCTGCCGAAATACTGAATATGTGGATCCTCAGGGTCGCACGGAGTATATATAACCGTTGCTGTGGGTGTTTCCGTAGGACCGCCAGGAGTTACGGTGAACGTTGGCGTTTTGGTATTTGTGGGTGTCCTGGTGTTCGTCGGCGTGTTTGACGGTGTCATAAGTTGCGGACAGCAGCGCGGGTCATATTGCATTTCACCCGTAGTTGTCCTTAATGCTATTACATCAAAATAAATAATCCCTGACTTCATTGGACCACCTGTTACCTGGAATCCCACATCTGGAACAGAACTCTGATTCTGCAAATCCCATGAATATTCAACCCAGGAAGCGTTGTTTGCAATTGTTACGTCGGCAGTTGAAAGATTCTGTGCACCGGCAAGCAGGTTCATCGTAAACGCCCCGCCTGTCATATTTTTAATTGCAACCGTTAATCTGTTATACCCGGTTAAATTCCCTTCTGATACAGGTATTGTAATTATTTTTCCCCACCATAAATCCGCTGAGCCAGTCGTTAATTTTAAAGCACCGACAGTATCATAAGTATTAACTCCAGCTGCTTCCCACGACACGCTTGACCCTGCCTGGTCTGCTGTTATCCCGGATATGGAATCTGCATCGGCAAAACAGTTTATCGGCGAATGTCCTTTTGGCAGGGATAAATTAGGCACACAATCCGGCGTGCCGTTTGTTGTCGGAGTTACTGTATTTGTAAACGTAAAAGTTGAAGTATGTGTTGGTGTATTGCTAAAAGTCGCTGTTGAAGCAGACGAAGGCGTATTCGTTGCCGTGCTTGTTGCAGTATCTATTTCAGTAAACGTAGTTGTTAAACTTAAAGTTGGAACCTGGGAGAATGTCCCTGTCTCTGAACTTGTATTTGTTGGTTGCACAGAGTTCGTTGCCGTGTTCGTTGGCGTAAATGTTAGGGTAAATGTAGCAGTTGCCGTATTTGTCCCGGTGTTTGTTGGCGTCCAGGTCAGTGGCTGTGTACCTGTTACGGTTTCCGTAAATGTCAACGTATTTGTCGGCGTTGACGTTGCCGAAGGTATTAAAGTATTCGTAGTCGTCCCTGTCTGACTCGCGGTCATGGTCTGCGTCCCGGACTCCGTAGCCGTATTTGTATTAGTTGGCGAATGAGTCAGCGTGTTTATAGGCGTAGGAGACAGCGTATTCGTAGCCGAAGGTAGATTTGTTTCTGTGAATGTAACTGTTGAACTGTTTGTTGCAACTGAAGACGCCGTAGCCGACCAGTCAGCCGTAGATGTGGTAGTGACCGAAAACGCAGGTGTCTGCGAGTTGGTTGCTATATTTGTTGGCGTATTGGTTGCCGTAAAAATTGCTGTCCCTGTCGCTGTCAGACTTGGAACCTGCACAGTTGCACTCCCTGCTTCTTCAGGTGAATAGGGGTATGTGTTTTTCTTTTTGGAGCATGATATAACCAATAATATAATTATTATCACTGTAAATATTGTTTTAATGCCTTTCATTTTGTCTCCTGCTTTAAAATATTTAATACATAGTTCCAAAATAGTTCAAACTTAGTTCATAAGCAGTTCTAATATCGTTTTTCGGACTATTTCAGAACTATTTTTGAACTCTGTCCGAACTCTTTTAGAACATTTTTAATGAACATCTTTAACGCCTACTCTAAAATTTTGGTTTAGTTAAAATTCACCATCCCACTACTGGCTGTATATAATTTGTATAAAGATAATTTGCTATTTTTGTATGCCCGCCTTCGTTTGGATGGTATTCATCTCCTGTTACATAATCATCCGGATGGATAAGTAATCCATACACACTTACACAATGTATTTTGGGATCTGCCATCTGACTTACTGCAAGCGGAATATATGCCCTTGGTTCATCCCATGGTGTTCCTTCTTTAAATGGTGGTATGCAACATATATATGCGTCTGGATACCATGTCCTGAGGTTTGTTAAAAATTCCTTATATTTGTTTACATAAAGCGTCTCATCAATGTGTGGATATTGTTCTGAAAAATCATTTGTCCCTAATTCTAAGAAAAACACATCTGGCTTCCATGAATTAAAATCCCAGTTCGGATTTGAAGGCGAGGGATTATGTTCCAGATTATACGGTCCGAAAGTCCTCTTAAAAAATTCCCTCATCGGAAGCCATGTATCGCTGTAAAAGGTCCCGCCACCCCTTGCTTCTATGTGCCACTCAGCATTTACCATTCTTGCAAGTTGCGGTCCAAAACAGTTATATCCGTTATTTGACGTATTGTTATACCAGCCGTTGTTTTCAACGGCAAGCCCTGAACTTATGGAATCGCCCAAAACTTCTATTTTTCTCGTCGGTCTCGGATCAGGCGCAACAAGCCATTTACCGGGATCTAAATTAAATCCGTTTATTGTGGTCTTGCCATATTTGCTTTCTGACCGCCTGTAAAATTCAAGCGTATGCGTTGTATCAGAAAGTCCTGTTGCAAGAGTATAAACAGTTGCAGAAGTTGACGGAAGTATGGTAAGTGGTCCACTATCTATTTTGTATTGATAATAATTCCCTTTCCCTTCGGTGCCTAAATCAACCTGTTCATCTGTCATCCTGATTGCAATTGAAGTTCCTTCAAATTTTACCTTTATATATACAGGTCCCCAGTTTGCAACCGGCGCCTTTGGATTTGAAAAATCCCATCTGCCATAATACTGGATATTCGGATCATCCGCATCATTTGGGGTATAAGTTATGGTTGGTGTAAACGTCAAGGTTGGACCTCCCGGAGTTATTGTATATGAAGGTGTATTTGTATTAGTTGGTGTAGCAGTTGAATATATTTCTATTTCATCTATATACCAGTTATTTCCTGTTGAATTTGCATTTGCACCTGTTGCATCTGCAATAACCCATTCAATGCCTTTTAAATTCTGAAGAACAGAATCGCGGGTAACGCTTGCGCCCTGTCCCCAGCCGGGCGCTGTAAATGAAGTCCATGGAATTTCAATATATTGCCAGTTTGCAGTTGGTGTCCATGTATATCTCCAGTATGAATAATCTGTTATATTTGTTGAAATAAGCATTATTAAAAACATAACTGCTGTTCCTGACCCATAATTACCTTTCATATAAAGCCGCAAACCAGCTTCTGTCCTGTGGTCTTCGGCAGTTCCTCCCGCATTCAAATCTGTAAGTAATGTAATTGAGGGGTATTCAGTTGACAAACCAACAACGTTCCCTGAAATCCAGCAGGAATAAACTCCTGCGCCTGGGTCAGTTACTGCCTGCTTTGATATGGTAGAGCCTGACCCCTGCGGCCATGTATTCCACATTGCACCGCGTAAAGTTAAATTAACATCTCCGTCTTCAAAATTATCTATCATTGTTCCTGTAAATGTTGGCCCTAATGTTGCCGTACTGGTTACTGTCGGGGTATTTGTCGTTGTTGACGTTGATGAATT
>DYLU01000090.1 GCA_020721905.1 Leptospira biflexa
AGTTACCGGCGATTACGATAACACGGTAAGCTATGCAGCATTAGTGCTGACAGGTGAATGTAATACCATAAGTACAATCACATTGGGCGATAGTTCCTTTAATATATCTGATACCGATAAAAGGTTTTTACTTTCATTAGCCCGCCAATCTATTGAAGCTATGCTGAATAATAAAACGTTATTGGATTATAAGGGGACCGTTCCTGAACACTGTAAACAAAACGCTGGTGCCTTTGTAACTTTAACTATCGATGGCAGACTTCGTGGTTGTATTGGTTATATTGAACCAGTAAAGCCACTTTATCAATCCGTTATTGAATGTGCTGTACATGCCGCTTTTGAAGACCCGCGGTTTGAACCACTTACAAAAGAGGAATATAGAAAAATTCATATTGAAATATCTGTACTGTCGCCGTATAAAAAAACTGCTTTGCTGGATGAATTGCATTTGGGAACCGATGGCCTTATTGTTGTCAAAGACAACAGGCGTGGTGTTTTACTTCCACAGGTAGCAACAGAATATGGTTTAACAAAACAGCAGTTTTTTCAGCACACCTGTGAAAAGGCAGGGATTTATCCATTTGAATATGACTCAGTAACAATGTATACGTTTACTGCTACTGTTTTCAGTGAAAATGATTTCGCTAAATGAAAATTATAATATTGTTATTATGACACTGATACTATCATATGAAGAACCTGGATTGTCAATATGAGATCGTATACCCGTAAACAGTTTTTACAAAGCTGTATGTATTCAGTGCAAACGCTCATGGTTGGCAGTGTTTTTCCATTGCTACCTGAAGATGTTTATGCCGGCAACTATCGCCCGGCAATGCACTGGAAAAAAATTGATGAACAAACCGTGCAATGTAACCTGTGTCCCAATCAATGCATACTAACAAGCGGCACCAGAGGATTATGCAAAGCCCGTCAATCCATTGATGGCAAAATCTACAGTCTGGTATGGGGACGTATTGCTGTCTATCACATTGACCCAATAGAAAAAAAACCTTTGTATCATTTTTTGCCTGGCAACAATGCTCTGTCAGTGGCCACTGCGGGTTGTAATTTCAGATGCAAATTTTGTCAGAACTGGCAGCTTTCACAATCACAACCCGAAGAACTTGACAGCCAGTATATAACGCCATATCAGCTTGTAAAGCAGGCTAAAGAAAACAAAACGCCAGCCATTGCCTTCACGTACAATGAACCATCAATTCAATACGAGTACATTTATGACACAGTACAGATAGCAAAAAAATATGGTATTGCCTGTGTCATCATATCCAATGGTTATCTCAATAAACAGGCAAGTGAAATGTTATATCCGTTACTGAATGCCATCAAGATTGATTTCAAGGCATATTCGCAGAAATTTTATTCTGAAATATGTGCCGGGGATTTATCACCGGTACTTGCAAATATTGAACTTGCAAAGAAAAAAAATGTATGGCTTGAACTGGTAAATCTTGTTATTCCCACATTAAATGACAACCCCAACGATATCAGAGCAATGGCTCGTTTTATCAAAACACATTGTGGCAGCACAACGCCCCTGCACTTCACGCGGTTTTATCCCATTTACAAATTAAAAAATATTCCGCCTACGCCAGTATCAACGCTTGAACGCTGCCGGGACATAGCCCTTGCCGAAGGTCTTAGATTTGTATATATAGGTAACGTACCGGGACATAGTGCCAACAATACTTACTGCCCCAGCTGTGGGAAGCCTGTTATAGAGCGAAGTGGCTTTTATACCACTACAAACAAACTGAAATCCGGGAAATGCCCGTACTGCAATACTGCCATCCCTGGAATATGGGCACTATGAAAAGCAACCGTATATTTTTGTATGTATCTGCTTTCTTTATTGGCATTTCAGCCAGCATTGCCCAGGCTATTATGATTCGGGAATTACTTATGCTTTTCAGGGGCAATGAGCTGTCTATTGGTATTATTATGGTGTTGTGGTTTGCCGGTATCACAAGCGGTGCGGCTATGAGCAGAAAAATACAAGCACATCAATTCAATAGTATTGCCCACAAAATTTTACTTCACCCCATTTTATTTTGCATTTCGCTTATACTGCTATACTGCATACCTATCTTCTACCACACGTTTGGATCATTTTATCCTCTTGAAGCGGAACTTTTAATTGCATTGGTGTGCCTTTTTCCGCAATGTTTCATTGTTGGTTATATTTTTCCAGTTTTAGTTAGTGCAGGCTCAAGCTTAACCATTAACAATCCCGGAACTGTAGTATTTTTACTTGAATCACTAGGTGCTTTTACCGGTGGAATAGTATTCACATTTGCAATCATACAAACAATTAACCCACCGGGGACTGCACTCATTCTTTTAATTATTGCCGGTATAATTTCTTTTACTGTTATACAAAAAAGAATCAAATTTTTGGCGATAGTTATTGCAATGATAATTGCTGCTTTTGGAATAGCACACTCACCAAAAATTGAAAAGAAACTGCTAACACTGGCATTTACTGCCAATCATCCCGGCACATTACTTGAATACAGACGTACACCCTATCAGATGATGTTTATTGCAGGTTTGGGCGACACCATTGCACTGTATGGAAACAACAACCTGTATGCACAATTCCCGGACGATTACGAGGTGCGACCTATAATTCACGCATTACTTTCCACAGGCTCTGAGTTAAAAAATACAGATATCCTTACTTCAGGTGATACTGCTTTCCTTCATTATGTTTTTGCCTATGCAGGTGCATCTATTGATCATGTTACTGTTGATCCTATAATGTGGAATATTGTGCAGTTAAAACTTATTTCAATTTATCCTGACTTTCCTTCACAATTAATAAATGTTCACTATGACGACACACGCAATTACCTGAAATCGACAATAAAAAAATATAATTGCATCATTATCCTGCCGCCACCGCCTGACAGTATTCTGCATAACAGGTTATATACAAATGAATTTTTTAACAACTGCAAACTACATCTCACTGCAAACGGTGCGTGTATTATTCAGATTGAAGGCTTTGCCAACATTATGAATCCTTCTCTCAGGCGATATGTAGCATCTGTCATAAACAGCTTCAGGCAGGTATTCCCCTCATCAGTGATTTCAGCAGGCGAGACTATCTACTGTATTGGATTTAATGATAATCGTGAAACTGATGTTGGTTACTATCTGTCACACTATATCAAAAATTTTTCAAAATCACACATTTCAAAAACAATACAAAGTCTTGTTCCCGGCTTTAGTCCGCAGGAATTCAAAATGTATTTTCAGGAATCTCAGCAACAATATCTTTCAAAACAGTTACAATCCGAACATATTATCAACAGCGATCTTTTGCCAAAAGGATACTTTGAATATTTAGCTAATTCATTAAAGCAATCCAATTCAACAGCAGAACGGATTATTGCCAATCCTTTGTTGATGATGCTTTTGTCAGTGCTTATTGTAATTACATTTTTATGGTATTTCAATTTCAGGGGAATTCAGCACATAGTTTCCGGCAGTGTAATATTTATAAGTGGATTTATCAGCATGGCAGCAATAATCATAGCACTTATCAGCTATCAGAATGTGTATGGCGTTTTATATTATAAAATTGCTCTGTGTAACGCATTGTTTATGCTGGGCCTGGCAATGGGAAGTGCATCCACATTTTTGCAAAAAGACTTTTTTATTGCACGGATTGTTGTATTAATTGCAGGCTTACTGCTGTTATTTTGTTTTACTATCTACAATGTTTCACTTATATTTTATATTTCAATTATACTTATTGCAGCAACCACCGGTTCATTAATACCATTATTACTTAAGAAGCAAACTGATGATATACAGCTTTTGGCTTCAACCCTTGATGCTGCCGATCACAGTGGTGCATTGTGTGGTGCACTGGTGACACCGTTTGTATTACTTCCGTTTTTTGGTATTTATTCAATAGCGATTTTAATTGTATTGGGGCTTATTCTGATTTTATTCAAAAGACATATATTATGATAACGATAGAAATACGGCTAAACAACGAAATTATTCTCATATCTGACTGACTCTATAACTTCATCAGTCTTTTGTAATTGTTCTTGTGTACCTGTAACAGCTAACCATACGCTACCTTCCCCGATATGCGCTTTTCCAAACCAACAGGAATATACAATTTAACTCTCATCCCCGCGACCGCCTGTATAATAACACCTATGGTGCCAGCCTGAGGATGGCCTATAAGCACTGTAGCTTGCTTTGCATCAAGATTTACGGCATTTGCTCCTTTAAAAATTATATCACCTTCCCGTAAATCATTTACTACTTCAAATAACGATTTATCGTTTATCCATTTTCCTTTTTCTATAACCACATCAGCTGCAAATGCCTTACCATCTTCCAGTCTCCCTGACTGAGTTACCTTATACCGTGGCGGCAGCGTTATACCCCGGAAAAAACGCTGCTTTGAAAATCCCTCAAGCTGTTTAGTATACTATAGCATTTCTTCAGCAACGTAGCCATTAGTTGTTCCTGATACAATGACAATTGTTCTATGGTGCAGCGCTTCCTGTATTTCGGGAATATGTACTATAGCTTTAGCAATTAAACGCTTCCCGGCTGCAGTAGTAAGAGTGTATTGTTTGGTTTGCATAATGTTAGCCAATGTATTATGTACGATTACTAAACAATCTTAATAATTACTTTATTCGTAACGTGATAACAGACAATCGCTGATTATATACAATAGTTATTGATTAGTGTTTTTTTTCCATATATAATAAACAGGTATGCCAAAAAGCAACATGCCAATTGCAAATGCAGATGTAATTGTCCAGCAACACAAAGCAGCAATCATCATAACGATTGAAAGAATAATATACGTTAACGGTACCAGCGGATATAGTGGTGTTGTATACGGTCTGTTCAAATCCGGAAATTTTTTGCGTGCTACAATCAGACCTATAACAGCCAGCACCGGGAAAACATTCAGTGCAAAACCCATATAGATTACAAGCGTCATTGCACTGCCGGAATACACATAGATTATTGCCAGAAGCATTTGTAATAATATTGCATTTACCGGTGTTTTAAAACGTTGATTGACTTTTGCCAGTGAATGAAATATCATTTTATTTTTTGCCATTGCATAATATACCCGTGGTCCCAGCATCATCTGTGCTGAAACTGATGACAGTAATATCAGTGCGATAGTTATGCTGAAAACATTACTCACTGATGGCCCAAACAGTGCTTTTGCGGCAATGGCTCCTATTTCATCTTTGCCCATAATCTGCGATGCATCTGTTGACATTACAAATACTACATTCAGCAGAATGTATAATACGGTTGTAATAGTTACCCCCCAGAACATTATCTTTGGAAGATTTTTTTCAGGATCAGTGATTTCTCCTGCAATATAGGTTGCGCCATTCCATCCTGTGTATGCAAACATCACCATAAGCAGTGACAAACCAATAAAAGGTATGGATTTTGTTTCCACTGTGCCATATTGTGCATACAGGCGACTGATGCCGGAACTATCGAGCACATAAAAACCTGCACCAATAAACGCAAGCACAATGCCAATTTTTACCACTGTAAGTATGTTCTGGATATTGCTCCCCTTTCTGACTCCAATTATATGGGCTAACCCAAACAACACAATGATTCCACAGGCAATAGTTTTTTGCCAGAAGACATTGCCAGTATACGCAGTAACTGCATGTGCATTGATATTAACAAAAAATATATTGAGATACTGGACAAGCAACATAGAACTGGTGGCAACAGGTGCGGTAAACCCAACTAACAGCGAAACCCAACCTGTTAAAAATGCAGGAAGGTTGCCAAATATTTTTTTTAAGTAAATATACTCGCCACCTGCATCAGGCCATATAGCGGCAAGCTCACTGTAACTTAACGCACCACATAGTGCCACTACACCACCAGCAATCCATAGAAGCATAACGATAAGAGCACTTTGAGTAATACCCAAAATATTACCGGTTGTCATAAAGATACCGGTACCTATCATATCGGCTATGATAACAAGTATTCCGGTATATAGTCCTAACTGGCGCTTTAACTCCACATTGGCTCCTTTTTTTACTTTGTCATTGCATACGCTGTTTCAAGCTTTACTGATAACAGCCTGGAAATACCCGGTTCTTCCATTGTTACACCAAAAATTGAATCACATACACTCATTGTTTTTTTGTTGTGGGTGACAATGATAAACTGTGTAGATTTAGAAAATTTCTGAACAAGCCTGATAAAGCGCCCAATATTTTCCTCATCAAGGGCCGCATCTATCTCGTCCAGAAAACAGAAGGGGGATGCCTTCACCATATACGTTGCAAATAATAATGCTATTGCAATCATGGTACGCTCGCCACCCGAAAGCATATTGATATTTTTATTCTTTTTCCCTGGGGGGCGGACAATAATTTCAATACCGCTTTCTAAAATATTTTCAGGATCCGTCAACTCAATGATAGCTTCACCGCCATTGAAAAGCTGTTTGAATATTTCCTGAAAGTTTTTCTGAATTTCTTTGAATGTTTGTAAGAATAGATCTACTGATTGTTTATTAATATCAGCAATAACTGAAAGTATATCCTCACGTGCTTTTTCTATATCCTTTTTTTGTTCAATATAATATTCAAAGCGTTTCTTTAAATCTTTATATTCCTCAATAGCCAGATTGTTAATAGGACCAAGCTCCTGTATTTGTCTTTTTATATCCTGCAAATCGTTGTTTATGCTTTCATACCGTGATTCATCAATCTGCATCTTTGTATCAGCAATACGCGTTTCATATTCTGTCCATAGATACTCTTCTATTGAATTAAGCCTGAACTGAAATTCAACAATGTTTTTATCAAGTGCACTTATACGGTCAGCAAGGTGCTGTAATTGTTCCATATCTTTTTTAGAAGATTGCTTCCGCCCAATGATGCGCTTATCTATCTCATCGCGCTTTGCTATAAGTTCATGGATTTGCTGCTTTAACTCATTGCTCTTTACATTAAATTCTACAAGATTATTCTGCCACTGTTCAATTTCCTTTGTGAGATCATCAATCTGTTGCTGTATTTTCTGAATCTCATTTTCTAAATGTGTCTTCTGCTTGACATCTTCTGTAATCTGCCGTTCTATTGTCTGTATATGTTTATCAATCCATGCTTTTTCATTTTCGTTCTTTGATAAATCTTTTTCAACCCGGGTTATCATATTATTAACTTCTTCAAGCTCTTCCTGCTCATTACGGATACTTACTTCTAACTGGCTGATATCATTTCGCAACTGATCAATATCAGCAGTTGCCTTATGAATGCTTACATCAAGTTGCTCTTTTTGTGCATGAATACCTGTTTTATCAAACAGTATTGACCTGAACCCATCCTCATAGTTTTCAAAAAGCTGAATATCACGTTTCATTGCAATAAAATCAATTTTTTGCAATACTTCCATTGCTTCATGTACCAGATTGAGCGAAAGGTTATGCAACGCTTTCTGCAGATTTTCCTCTGCACCTGTCAATGCGTCATGTATGCGTTCACGCACCTGTTCACGCTGTGCTTCGGAAGATTCCAATTCATGTTTACGCTTTTCAATAGCATCAACCAGTTGTCTGATAACTATCTCCAATGATTCACGTAATTTTTTTACCTCAGTTTCAAGGTCTTTAATGGCATGTTTTTTTTGTTCTATCGTATCGCGGTATGCGTGTATATTCTGAATCTTCTTTTTCCTGTGTGCATACAGGTTTTGAAGCTGTTCTGTATCGCTGGCAATATTTTTAATTATTGTATGACTTTGTTCAATATTTTTGTCTTTTTCTTCGGCAAGTCGTTTGATTGCTTCTTCAATTTCCTGAATACGCAACTTTGTTGTTGCTATTTGCTGCTGCTGTTGCTGTATTAATTGTTTATTTCGTGAAGTTTTGCCATCAATGTCTTCCACCTTCACGGTATACGTGTGAAGTTTTTTATCCCAGTCAAAAAGCTGCAACTGAATATCATTTTTTCTTTTTTCATCGTTTTCATTTTCAGAAGAAATCAAAGCAACCTTTTTTGAAAGGTCCTCACGTTCATCAAAAATACGTTGTCTGTCTTCGGTAACCTTTTGTAATTTCTTTTGAAAATCTCTGTAACGTAAAAGCTGCAAAGCAATGTCATTCTTTTTATATTTTTCACGCAAGCCAAAATATATCTTGGTTTTTTCTGCCTGTTTTGATTTAAAATCCTTTTCACGTTCAATTTCTTTTATAATGTCATTAAGGCGTTCAAGATTTACAGTGGTATCTTCCAGTTTTCTTAATGATTCCTTCTTCTGTACTTTAAACCGGGAAATACCTGCAGCTTCTTCAAAGATATATCGACGGTCTTCAGCCTTGGTTGAAAGTATAAGGTCAATCTTGCCCTGCTCCATGACCGAATACGACGCCTTCCCAAGACCAGTATCAAGAAACAATTCTTCAATATCTTTGAGTCGCACTGGCGATTTATTTATCATATATTCCGATTCGCCATCACGGAACACCCTTCGTGTAACTGTTACAGTATCCGAATCAATATTTAAAATCCTGTTGGTATTATTAATTACCAGTGAAACTTCAGCCAGTGATAGCGGTTTACGCTGGTCGGTGCCGGCAAATATGATATCTTCCATTTTATCGCCACGGATATTCTTTGCCTGCTTTTCCCCTAATACCCACTTCATGGCATCAACAATATTTGATTTGCCGCAACCGTTTGGTCCAACAATTGCGGTAATGCCTTTTTCAAAATTTATTTTTGTCTTATCGGCAAATGATTTAAAGCCAAATACTTCCAGTGAATCTAAATACATCCAGGCTTCCTTATAACATATTAATATTAAGCGATAGTTACTGTTACATTTTTTCAGGTAGATAGTTATGTCACACTGTAAAAAAGCAATTACATTCACTATCTATATTTTTACGCAACAATATTTTGAGTAAAAAAAGTAAAAAATCTCATGCTCTGACCCCTTTTTTAGTTTTTTACACCCACTCAACTATCATGGAATACTTCTTCCTGTAATATTCCTCATA
>DYLU01000091.1 GCA_020721905.1 Leptospira biflexa
ATGAGGAATATTACAGGAAGAAGTATTCCATGATAGTTGAGTGGGTGTAAAAAAAAGGGGTCAGAGCCATTATATTATTTGACAATACATATTCACTGATACATCTATTTACCAATAAATACTAAAAGGGGTTTTCCTGTGCGTTCTAAAGAAAGTGCCATTATACTTATCTCATGTCCGGATAAAAAGGGGATTGTTTTTAAAATATCCCATTTCATATATGCCAATAATGGCAATATTTTGCGGTCTGACCAGCACGCCGATGAAGAGTCGGGAACTTTTTTCATGCGCATTGAATGGGACTTGGATGGTTTTGCCATAGAAAAAAACAAGATTATAAAAGCCTTTGAGCCAATTGCTGCTGAATACTGCATGAACTGGCAATTACATTTCTCAGCAAAACAGCAGCGGACAGCACTCTTTGTATCAAAGATGGACCACTGCCTGTATGATATTCTCCTTAAGGCAAAAGAAGGCGAAATTGCCACTGATGTTGTTTGTATCATCAGCAATCATGAATCATTAGGAACTATCGCCCAATATTTTGGTATTCCCTTTTTTGTTTTCCCAAAAACAAAACAAAACAAGTTGCAGCAGGAACAAAAAGAATTAGCCCTACTTAAAGATCTGGACATTGATTGCATTGTGCTTGCCCGCTATATGCAGATACTGTCTGCAAATTTTGTTTTGCATTATCCTTACCAAATTATTAATATACACCACTCATTTTTGCCGGCATTCAAAGGTGCAAAACCTTACCACCAGGCATATCAGCATGGTGTTAAAATAATCGGTGCTACCAGTCACTACGTTACCGAATTGTTAGATCAGGGGCCTATTATTGAGCAGGACGTTATACGAGTTTCGCATAAAGATTCAATTGACGATATTATCCGTAAAGGGAAAGACATTGAAAAACTGGTACTGTCCCGGGCACTCAAGAAACATTTAGAACACAAGGTGCTGGTTTATGCAAATAAAACAATAGTATTTGAATGAACTTTATCTGCTTCCCTCAAGGCATGCATCATACCTGGCAGCATGCTCATCCTTTAAAGGGACTTCACCTAACTCTTTATATATTTCAAACAGCAAAGAATATGCTTCACAGCGCGAGCTGTCAATTGCAATGGCAGTTTTGCACAAGTTTATAGCCTGTTTGATGAAATAGTCACGACGTTTTGGATGTTTAAACTCAAAATACATATGGGCAAGCGTTAAAAGAACATTTGTATCAGCAGGATATACTTTTTTGCTATCTTCAAGAATCTGGATAGCCATATTAATTTTTTTCTGTATCCTGTAACAATGGGCAAGCCCAAAATACGCCTCCCTGCTTACAGGATTTATCTCCAGTACTTGTAGATAATGAGCTACAGCAACACTGGTATCATTATCTTTTTGCGCAGCCTGGGCTTTTTCAAGTTCAGGTTGTGTTTGCTGTTGCGTTATTTTATTGCATAAGGCAATATGATGAGTTGCACCATCATAATTTTTCTGCACATTATATATAAGAACCACATAGTAATGGGCATGCACATCGTTTTTCTGGGCGATAGTACTTTGTAAATGGTCCATTGCTTTTGAATATTCACTGAAAAAATAATACAATTTGCCAGCTTCTAAATGGATATCAGGTTGGCTGTCGTTGATTGTCAGAGATTCTGTAAAATACTGTAATGCTCTGACCCTATCGTTGTAGTGTTCCAGATAAATTTTCCCCAGTAAATTAGCCGCTTCAAAATGTTTGGGGTCAGAGCTTAATGTTAATTCTAAACTTTCAACTGCATAATTATACATCCTGTATTTATACTGGATAAGAGCACGTTTATAGTAATATGAAGCATCATTTCCAGCATATGAATGTACATATGCATAAGCAATAGCTACAATGAAAAAACCTGTTGATATAAATTTTTGTATTGACATTTTTAAAGCCCTTCATTAAGTGTACACGCATAATAATTGGTCAGGTAGCTCAGTCGGTAGAGCAGGGGACTGAAAATCCCCGTGTCGGCGGTTCGATTCCGTCCCTGACCAATTTTTTGTTTTTACCCTCCTATATACTACACTTTTATATTATTATTAGCAGTGATACTGTTATCCTCGTATTAAGTGTTCATTCTATTTTATATATAATTGTTTACTTCTAATAATAATAAAGGCTCTGACCCCTTTTTTTTCACCTTTTTTTTACAAATTTTTATGAAATATTTTAAATTTTCCCCTCTTGAAGCGTATTAGTGTATAGCATCACATTTTTTTCACAGGAGCTTCTTATGCGTTATATATCATCTGTAATAATGTGTTTATTTTTATTACATTGCAGTAATAGTACTAACGATAACATCACAATATCTTACCAGGATACACATACCAGTACCAAGCACTACATTGTAACATACAATGCAAATGGCACATCAGGCAGTACTCCTATTGATACCAATGTGTATAACCCTAATGATATTGTGACAGTATTGCCCAATGTATCACTACAAAAGGAAGGTTATGCATTTACCGGATGGAGTTTTTGCCCTGATTGCACCCAACCTATTTATAAACCCGGATATACGTTTACCATTAATGCTTCGGTAATGTTCTATGCCTGTTTTTCTGATACAGTGTATTCTGTGATATACAATTCTGGTGACGCTGACTCTGGAACACCACCAATTGATACTAATTACTACGTTACCGGTGACATTGCGTATATCAAGGCAAACACAAATCTTTACAAGTCAGGCCATACATTTTCAGGCTGGGAGGATACCGGCAACAACATACTGTATCCTGGCGATACAGTCATTATCGGCAATTTGGATGTTGCACTCACAGCGCATTTTACTGCCAAACCGTATTCGGTTACATATCATGCAAATGGTGCCACAACCGGTACCGTCCCTGTGGATTCAAATTACTATGACAAAGGAGAGCTGGCAACTATTGCCCCAAACACTGGCAATTTAGCAATCATTAATAGGGACGGCGTATCGTACTGTTTTGATTACTGGGGCGATAGTTCCGGTAATATGTATCTTCCCAACAATACATATCCTATTCAGGAATCTTTAATTTTATATGCACACTACAGACCCTTTGCTGTAGGAGACAGTGGTCCCTGTGGTGGATGTGTGTTTTATGATAAAGGATATTACAGCGATGGTTGGCGTTATTTAGAAGCAATGCGCTATGATTTACGTCCATCAGGGATTGTATGGGAACAGCAACTTGAGGCTGGCCAATATCATCAAACAGGAGCAACTGCTTCTGAAGCTGGTACTGGATTTACAAATACAAGTACTATCATTCAGGTGCTGAGAGACGGGGATTATGCAGCTAATGCATGTGCTCTATGTTCGGATGGCTGGTATTTGCCATCAAAAGATGAACTGGATTTACTATATCAAAATAAAAGTAATATAGGAAATTTTACAGGTTATAACTACTGGAGTTCCACAGAGTCCACAACAAGCAAAGCCTGGTGTCAAAATTTTAACAGTGGAACACAAAGCACACAGTATAAAAATAGTGTCTATAGAGTGCGCCCAATACGACAATTTTGAAATGTTTGTCCTTTGTTTCTTGACAAAAATATTGGAGATTCCACTATTTATTCGTAAACATGTAAAACAGTATTCCTGGGCCTATCTAATAAACGGTTGTTACTTGAATTTTGTAAAATGGTATGTGGCTTAATGTGCTTATCTCGATATATTTTGAACCATTTTGTGGCAATAGTATACAATGAGCCAAAAGAAATTAATATTGAAACCACTTATTAGATGAGCCAATAATCTTCATAGCGTGTAAAAAGAGGTTACCATGATAGATCCAAAGATTGTGCGTGAACATATTGACCTTGTTAAGCACACATTGAAAATTCGCAAGATGGGAGATGCTGTTGATATTAATAAATTAGAAGAACTTGATGTAAAACGCCGGCAGATTATTGCCACAATCGATGAACTAAGAACACAACGAAACAAGCTGTCAAAAGAAGTGGGGGTGTTAAAACAAAAAGGCCAAAATCCTGTGGAATTGATGGAAAAAGTGCGGGGCATTGGCGATGAAATAAAAAAATACGAGGATGAGATTGCAGGCATAGAAGAAACATACAATACCATGATGCTTTCCATTCCCAATATTTTGCACGAATCAGTTCCTGCAGGCAACGATGAAAATGACAATGTTGTAATACGTACATGGGGACAAAAACAGCAGTTTGACTTTACACCAAAGCCCCACTATGACCTGGGAACAGAGCTTAACATCCTTGATTTTGAGCGGGGTGTTAAAATTGCAGGGGCACGTTTTTATGTGTATCGCGGTTTGGCCGCACAGCTTGAGCGCGCCATTATAAACTTTATGCTGGATTTACACACCAAAAAGCATGGTTATACTGAGGTCTTTGGCCCTTTTATTGTTAATGATGATAGCATGACAGGCACTGGCCAGTACCCAAAATTTATGGATGAGTACTATCGTATTGAGCGCGATGCCCTTTCGCTTATTCCCACTGCTGAAGTAACCCTTACCAATCTTTACCGTGATGAAATCCTTGATGGCAAAGATTTACCCATCTATGTCACCATGCAATCAGCCTGCTTCAGGCGTGAGGCAGGTGCAGCTGGCAAGGACACCCGTGGCCTTATCCGCGTGCATCAGTTCCAGAAGGTAGAGCTTGTTAAATTTGTTGAGCCCGAAACTTCATTTGATGAACTTGAAAAGCTTGTTGCCGATGCTGAAGAAGTGCTGCAGCTACTCAACCTGCATTACCGTGTTGTGTTGCTGTGCAGTGCCGACATATCCGCAGCTTCATCCAAAACATACGATATTGAAGTGTGGATGCCCGGCTTAAACCGCTACGTGGAAATATCATCGTGTTCCAATTTTGTTGACTATCAGGCGCGCCGCGCACGCATACGCTATCGCAAAAAAGAAGGTGAAAAACCGGTGTTTGTTCACACACTTAACGGCTCAGGGCTTGCTGCAGGGCGTACGCTGGCAGCAGTAATGGAAAATTATCAAACCAAGGATGGCAGCATAATCATCCCGGAAGTCCTGAAACCATATTTAGAAAAAACAGTATAAATGTTGCAGGTACACGCAACAACATTTCAAGCTGCGCGACAGTCACTTGCATTGGCGCTTGCACTGCAAAAAGACTGTACCATACGCATTGCCCCTTCCCTGCAACAGCACATCCACTACAGCCGCACCTTGCAGGCAATCGTTTCGGTTTTACAACATCTCCACGTTTCCTGCTCATACCATAACGGTATTATCAGTCTTTCTCATCAGAAGCTGTCTTCATGCACGGCTACTATCGCACTGCATTCGTTTTGCCCTGTGACTGACATCGTTTTAACTATCGCACCCGCATTATTGTGTAACAGCGTGCAGTCGGACATAACGTTCACGGGGGTCACACACTGTCAATACGCCCATTCAACAGGATTTATCCGTTTTGGCCTTGCACCTGTGCTTTCACGATTTGGCTGTTATGTGAACATGGCCACAAAAAAATTTGGTTTTTATACAGCAACCGGCAACGCAGCAGCAAAAATATATCCGCTGAGAAAAAAAGAAATGTTGTCTGTAAGCTCTGCAACACGAATCACGGGCATGCGAATATATATTGCCAATATTGATCAGGAATTTGCTTTTCATCAAAAGAGGGAACTTTGCAAGGCTCTGTCATTACGTGAAGACATTGTTGGAATCATGCAGGTAGCAAATGTTGCCAACCATGGTAATGCAATCGATGTATTTTTTACTACCGGGGATATATCATCCATGCTGTCATTTACCATGCCGATGTACGATGACAATGGGACTTTTGTCTTTGAAGACACTATGATGCAGGAATTTTTGCATATAGTTATAAACACATGTCTACAAAGTTATGAATACATACCGCTACCCATTGTGGAAGAATCATTGCCATTTTTGATAACAGCAGGCTATGATGTTGCTGTAGCAGAAAATTTACATCCAGAGATTGTGGAAAGTGAAATCTATACACTGTGTAAAGAGTTTAGATGTTAATTCCCTATTCCTGCTTTTCTTCTTCTATTTCCCCTAAAATTTTATTTAATTCCTTCTTCTTTTCTTTTTCCACAAGCACCTGTTCATTGGGGATAATCTTGAAATATTGCAATGTGTTGGTTAACTTAAGAAGGCCCATGATCTCCTGATTAACATTCATCAAAAAAAACTGATACCCAAGTGCAGTGATTTCTTTCATGAGTTTAACCAGCCATCCCAATGCAGAGCTGTTAATATAGGGCACCCGCTCAATGTTCAGCACTACATTTATAAAATTATCCGGCAGTGTGTCCTTTATTGCATCTTCAATTTCTGTAAAATTATCGTAGGTAATATCTCCTGTTATATCATAAATGATATAGCCATAATTTATTCGCTGTTCTATTTTCATAAGGCTCTGACCCTCATAATTTATAATAGTATATCACACAAATTATGCTGTGAATACTGAAATGTAAAATGTATAAATGCTTTTTTTTCTTCACATACTCTGTATACTCTGCATTATCTGTCTGTGTGAAACTTTTTTCATTCATTTGTGTTCTATTCATCATAACCTGAGTTGCTATTATAAACCAATATCGGCCACCTTATTTATTCTTTCAACTAAACTGGCAACCAGTGTATCCTTATCATCAAAATATATATCAACTGCCTGTTGCGGGCACACCTGTACGCACCGACCACAGCCTTTGCAATCTTCACCTATTACCGCAATGCCATCTTTCATTTGTATGGCAGCAACAAAGCAGCGTTGTGCACATATACCACAGCCATTACATAAATTAAAATTAACACGTACTGTAACACCCGGCAATTTTTTATAAGCCTCATTGAGGTTATCACCACGTTTTTTCATGTGAGTGCGATACAAACAGCAGCAATCATCACAGAAACATATAAACATGAGCTTGTTAAACGGCACTGACCAGAATGCAACCGGGTCAATCCAGACATGTGCCACACTTGCAACAAGGCCGGCATTGGCCGCTTTTGTAATATGTTCAAGAGCCTCCCTGGCAGTTGCCCTGTGCCCGTGCGACGGATGAATCCTGTTGCTTGCTTCACCCAATGCCATGCACCCAATAGTGCGCGGATGATTGGTGCACTTCAAAAGGCTTCTGCAGATGCATTCATCTAATATAAAGATATGGTTTACCCGGGCAACCACCTCGCTTAACACCTGCACCGGGAGAGTGACACTTTTAGCAGGAGCTATCGCCACATTAATGGGAACTGCTGTTACCTCATTGTAAGGATATTTAAAAAAAGGATTAATGATGTGTTTTAAAATGGGAAACGCACTAAGGCGCTTACCTAAAATTATAATTGGCCATGAAAGCGCTACCGCAATTTTTACAAATAATTTTGGTGGTCCGTATTTAAACATGTGATTATCCTTTGAGTATGCCTTTGCTAAACGGCAGCCACCACGTAAAGCCAAACAAAAATGTTTTGGTGGCGATAGTTACCGGCGACAGTTTCCCTTTAAGGAGCCTCAGCGTGTAAGGAATTTCCCCACTATGCAGTATCAACAGTGCAATAAGTAACACAGCCCTGTAGTGCGACCCCGGAAACAAAAAAACAAGTGCAACAGCACAAGCCCAGAGAACAAGCGCACCAATCATTAAAAAATACCAGAAATACCTGTGTGATGTCATGTATTCCTCCAATGAAAATAATAAAAGTTACTCATACTGCACATACTGCTTAATACGCACATTGATTTCTTCTATTGCCGTATCAATGCTATCGATTGTTATTGTTGTTGCACCGTGCGGGCACACCTGTACGCACCGACCACAGCCTTTGCATATTGTATCGTTATGCACAGCCTTGCCGTCAACAATGCGTATTGCATCCATAAAACATTCATCAACGCAGGTGCCGCACCCGGTACATGCATCCAGATTTACTGATAGCGTAATGCCTTTGAGCCGCACGATTGAGCTGGCAGCTTCCTGTGGCAAATATTTACCTGAATTAAGTATCGTGCAGCAGCATCTGCAGCAAAAGCACATGGTTAAAAGTTTGCCGGTATCCTTTACTCCCCAAATCAGGTTGTCAATCTTTACCCTTCCTATCATGGGAATGAGTCCATCGTCAACACACTTATGCAAATGAGCTATTGCCTCATCAACTCCAACGTGGGTTGCTATACGCGGGTCAATTTCCTTTGCGCCCTTACCCATAAGTAAACAGGCGTAGTCAACAGGATGCTCTGTGCACTGTTTTGCATCTCTGCATGTGCAGCGTTTAATAATTGCTCTATGTGCTGAGCGCCGAATGATTTCTTCAACGATTAGTAATGGTACAGGAGTGCTCTGCGGGGCGATAGTTATGTTTATGGGCAGATAGGTTATATTAAGATTTTTTTTACTGAAAAAAGGTACAAGTGCTTTTTCAACCAAAGGGCCAATAATTTTACTCTGTGTGGCTTGAGCACTTATCCAGGTTATTGGCCATATCTTTGCAAGCACTGAAAGCCACCATTCGGGTCGTTTTGACATTAATCCCCCCCTTTTTTTATTCTAAAAATTATTCATATGGTAACCTAATCCTCTAAAAAAGTCCACTACTAAATTATTTTTGGCAAACCTTATAAAGGCTCTGACCCCTTTTTTATTTTTTTATACCCACTCAACTATCATGGAATACT
>DYLU01000092.1 GCA_020721905.1 Leptospira biflexa
CGCAGGCAGTGAAAGGCAATATGCCAGCCGCCCTGCTATATATGCCACCCTTTTGCTATGACTGCCTATTACACGATTAACAAGATCTATCGATCTGGACAGTGCTATAAAAATATCACCGAGAAGCACCATACTACTGGCCTTTGTTTCATAATTAAACATAAATCAATATAATACAAAAATATCAGATGTCAATTAAATAATAGTCTGATTATCTTTTTTACAATTAAATAATAGTCTATTTAGCTTTTTTAAAATATGTAATTTTATTATTTTATTTTGTATATTCTATTTTACTGCCTATACCTATTGTATTGCTTCATGTAGATTCGTGGTAATTGTCGCATTAAATACGTCTTTGTTGATAGCAGAATGTGAAGAGTTTTTTGCATGAATAAAACAATAGGATAAAAACGGAAATTGCTAAAAAATATGATACTTTTTTTATTGACGCTTTATGCACATATTTAGTAGCGTATAACAACATATACCATTAATTTAAAACGAGGATACATGTATGAACTATCGTGTTGTAAAACAATTCTGGATTAACACTGTTGACAATGTATTTAATTTCTTCTATAAGATAGTTGACTTTCTTAAAATCTGGGTTGATGTATTCTGGGCTTTTCTTGACATCTGGTATCACTTTTTTGCCATATTTGGTAATTTGTTTCTTTATATATACTATATTTTCCTTTTTATCATTGACCGTACAACCGAATCAGGAACAAACATAGTATTGACAAGCCGACTACCCAAACGTGTGCCTTTTAAACCACAAAAAGCGTATGTTAAGGACAGCTACAATCCCATACCTGCTATGTATGGCGTAAAAAATGTGGCTGAAAAAGTTGCCTCAAGCATTACCCCCATGCGAACAGCCCCAAAAGGCACCCGGACTTCAATTTTTAAAACTATACTTTCAGCACTGCGCGATTTTGTTGAACTTATCATTGACCTGTTCAGAAAACCAGTAAAAGCCATAGGCGATTTTGCCGCACGCCGTATGCAACCTGTTAAAGAAGAACATCATAAAACAGGAAGTTTAATAGAAGAATATATGAAAGAATATGAGCAAAAGCGCAAATAGCGCTTTTGCTTTTTTACATTTAATGTTTAAATGCCCGTTGCCCTGTAAATACCATTGCTACTTTTGGATTGGCTTCATTGCATGCTTCAATGCTTTCCCAATCGCGTATTGAGCCGCCCGGTTGAACTATAGCGCTGATGCCCTGCTTTATCCCAACATCCACTCCATCTCTGAACGGGAAAAATGCATCAGAAACCATGCTTGCACCAATAAGCCCGCCTTTAACTGCCTTTGTTGCTTCATCTATCTCAACTTTATCGCTTTCTTTACGTAACCCTTTTTCAACTTCTAATGCTAACTGGTAGTATGAAATCCCGTATTTATCAAAACAAAGGATATCGGCATATTTGGTATACGCCTTTTGTATGGCAATTTCAGCAACACCAACCCTATCCTGCTCTCCTGTTCCAATGCCAACAGTTACACCGTCCTTAACATACAATACAGAGTTAGATGTTACCCCCTGTTCCACAAACCAACCAAATAAAAGATCTTCATATTCTTTTTCAGTTGGCAGCCTGTCAATTTTGTAGAGCTTTCCTTTGTATTCAGCCTGTGCTGGTTTTAAATCTTCTTTTTTATTAATACTATTTACAGGCGATTGCTGTACAATAATTCCGCCATCAATGAGTGATTTAAAATCAACAAAGCGCATGGCTTTATATTCTTCCAGCCTGTCTATTCGTTTTATCTGCACTATACGCAGATCTTTTTTCTTTGAAAGGATTTCTATAACTCCGGGTTCAAAATCAGGAGCAACCAGTACTTCTAAGTAATTAGCTGAAATGAGCTGTGCAGTTTCTTTGTCGACAGCTCTGTTAAATGCAACACAACCTCCAAAAGCTGCAATGCGGTCAGCTCTGTTTGCCCTGTTGTATGCATCTGCAATTGTAGTTCCAAACGCAACGCCGCAGGGGTTATTATGTTTCACGATAACTGCTGCAGGTTTTTGCATAAGATACTTCAATATATTCAATGCATTGTCGATATCCGTAAAATTAATCTTTCCGGGATGCTTGCCAAACTGAAGCATCATTGATTCATCAATGCCGCTTACCAGCGAATGCCCCGGTGTTATAAATACGCAATCACCCAATACAAGATTGCCATTAACCATTTCATACAACGCTGCTTCCTGACCGGGGTTTTCGCCATAGCGCAACCCCTTTTCAATAAGCTGTCCCTCATCATTTATTTTCCACGTTCGCTTTCTATATACAAGTGTTTGATTGCCAAAGGTAATGGTTAATGTATCAGGGAAATGATCATCCATGATGGTACGATAAGCTTTTTTAAGATCTTCCATACATTGTAACTCCTGAAAAATAGAATATACTATACCGCTTCACCATAACGCTTTATGCACTCATTTTGTAAAGCCAAAATTTGTTCCCGTAGATCCTGCATTGCCTGGTCTATGGTATCAACGGTATAATTCTCTGTTGGCATTTCTTTGCCAACAAGTACATATACCTTCCCGGGATTAATATCACCTGACTCAGGTTTGAGCCGCTGATAGGTGCCGTGTATATAAATAGGAACTATCGGTACTCCTGTTTCAATGCACAAATAAAACAGGCCTTTTTTAAACGGCTGCAATACTCCCGTGCGGCTGCGTGTGCCTTCAGGGAATATCATGATGCGATTACCTTTACGTATTTTAATGGCAGCTAATTTCATGCTTTCAATTGCCCGCTCTCTGTTTTTTCTGTCAACAGGGATGTAGCCGCTTAACGTCATGTGCCATCCCATAAACGGGATTTTGAAAAGTTCCTTTTTGGCAGTCCAGCCAAACTTTACCGGTATAATGGCGCTCAACAGCCACACATCAAAAAAGCTCTGATGGTTTGATGCAAAAATCTGCACTTTATCTTTTGAAACATGTTCCAGTCCTTCAACCTGATAACGAATGCCGCAAAACCAGAGTATATTTTTTGACCAGCTCTGCATGCAAAAGTGAGCTAAATCCCCTTTGGGGCTTACAAACCAGGAAAACAGGGAGATAGTTCCCCAAAAAGCGGTATCAACGCCAATAAATATCCATGCTAAATACGTGTAACCCTTGCGTATCACAGGATTCATAACATCCTCCATAACTTAAAAAATTTTTATTATGACAGGAGTCTGGGAAACGCAAGGATTACACAATTACCAGACGTGAATGTCAACTACTAAATTACAATCCCATCATACGTGAAATAATCATCTTCATTACCTCAGAAGTCCCCGCATAGATGGTCTGGATTCGGGCATCAACATAGAAACGTGAAATCGGATACTCTGTACAATAGCCATAGCCGCCAAAAAGCTGCAAACAACGATCGGCCACTTGCTTTGCAGTCTCACATACCCAGTACTTTGCCATACAGGTTTCTTTTACCACATCATCGCCCTGAATATGATGCAGTATAAGGTCATCAATAAAACTACGGCCAACAGCAATTTCGGAAGCCATTTCCGCTATGGTAAACTGTGTATTCTGAAATTTTGACAATGGTTTTCCAAAAAGTTTTCTTTCTTTTACATAGTCGATAGTTATTGCCAAACATTTTTCCATGGCTGCCTGCGATGCTAAAGCACATACTAATCGTTCCTGCTGTAATTTCTGCATAAGGTAAATAAATCCCATTCCTTCCTGGCCCAGAAGATTTTCTTTTGGTATGCGACAGTTATCAAAAAAAAGTTCTGCAGTGTCCTGAGCCTTAAGGCCTATCTTTTTTATTGCCTTTCCTTTATTAAATCCGGGTGTACCGCTTTCAACCAGAAAGAGACTAACTGCTCTATGCGGTGGCGCTTCTTTTGATGATTTTGCTGCTACCACTACAAGGTCTGCTAATATGCCATTGGATATAAATGTCTTCTGGCCATTGAGTACCCAGCTGTCGCCGTCCATAGTTGCACTCGTTTTCATTGCTGCTAAATCTGAACCTGCCTCAGGCTCGGTCATGGCAACGGCTAAAATTATATCACCGGAAGCACACCCCGGAAGATACTTCATCTTCTGTTCTTCTGTGCCAAATGAATAGATGTATGGTGCAACGATATCATTATGTAATGGTATCATGAATGAACTGGCACCGCTATAAGCCAACTCCTCACTCACTATCACCGAATACAAAAAATCTCCGCCGGGACCGCCATACGTTTCATCAAGCCAGGGCACAAGCAATCCCAACTCCCCACACCGCTTCCACATCTGTCGCGGCACTATACCCTCTTCTTCCCATTTGTCGTAATGCGGCATTACTTCTGTTTCAAAGAATTTGCGCACTGTTTGCCTGAATATATCATGTTCCTGTGTAAATTGTATTGACCGTTTCATCATTTTACTCCTTATAAAAGTGTTTGCCGCTCTTTGCCATATCAACAAGTATCTGTGCCGGGGTAAAACGCTTCATTCCCTTATCATAATATTTCATCATGGTATCAACAATGGTTTTGACACCTTCCCTATCAATATGACGGAACACTCCTCCTCTAAATGGCGGAAATCCCAATCCCAAAATTGAACCAACATCACCGTCACGCGGACTTGAAATAATACCTTCCTGCAGACACAGTGCTGCTTCGTTAATCATCATGAGACTTACACGCTCCTGAATTTCCTGCATGGGCAAATGCTGCCAGGTTACCTTACCTATAATCTTGTAGATTTCTTCGTTGGGCAAACGCATACCTTTCTTTTTGGGCTTACGGTAGTCGTAGAATCCTTTCTTATTCTTTTTACCTTTAAACCCTTTACTGAATAAAAGCGGCAATACATTGGACGGTGCTGCGCCCCGTGCCTTGAATTCCTGCCCCAGCTCAATTGTAACATGTGCACCAACATCAATACCAACTTCATCAATGAGTGCAACAGGGCCAATTGGATAACCAAACTGCACTAGTGCCCTGTCAATATCATTCATTGGTACACCTTCTTCAATCAGGAACACTGCTTCATTAAGATATGGTGCCAGTATTCGCGTTGTGTAAAATCCCGGGCCATCTTTGACCACTATGCATGTTTTGCCCTGAGCAATGCCAAATTTTAGAGCTGTGGCTACCACCCAGTCAGCCGTCTTTGGTGTTTTAATGATTTCCAGTAACGGCATTGCAGGAACCGGCGAAAAATAATGCATGCCTATAATGTTCTGCGGCCGTTTTGAAGCCCTGGCAATGAGGCTGATAGGGATAGCTGATGTATTTGATGCAAAAATTGTTTTATCGCTGGTAACTGCTTCAACCTCTTTTACAAGGTTCTGTTTCAGTTGCAGGTCTTCAAATACTGCTTCAATGACAAGGTCGGTATTCTTAAAATTCACATAATCATCGCATGGCACAATTTTGCCCCACAATATTTCTTTATCAAAATCCCGTATGGCACCAGAGCGGGCACGTTTTTCTAAACCCCTGCGTATCTGCGCCATACTCCGTGAAACTGAATCAAGCGCCATGTCCTTGACAAGCACTGTGTCACACAATGGCAAAGAGACCTGAGCAATCCCTGTGCCCATGAGGCCGGTGCCTATCACCGCTAATTTTGAAACATTCTTTGCTTTCTTTTCCAACGGATTCTTCTTGAGTTCGGTCATGGCAAAGAAAAGATTCATCAGCGATTTTGACTGAGAACTTTTCACTAAAGTCACAAAGCGCTCTATATCTTTTGCCACACCTTTTTTAACATTGGTTTTATAACCATACTCAACCGAATCGATAGCTGCCAGCGCTGCAGGATATAATCCCCGCGTCTGCTTTATCACCATCTTTCGCGCCTGTGAAAATATAATCTTTTGGCCTAAAGGATTTGACTCAAGCAGCCATTCAACAAATTTCCTTTTTCTTTTTATGGTACGCCTGCCTTTTAACTGTAATGCCCTTTTAACTCCTATCTCCTTTAATCCGTATGGAATAACTATCTCATCAATAAGTCCCAGGCGCTTTGCACGTTTTGGCCGCACATTGGACCCCTGCAAAATAAGTGGCAGTGAATTCTGTATACCAATAAGGCGGGGAAGGCGCTGTGTACCACCGGCTGCAGGAATAAGGCCTAACTTAATTTCGGGCAGGCCCATCACTGTTTCAGTGGAATCAGTCGCTATGCGATAATCAGTAACAAGTGTAAGCTCCACGCCACCACCAAGGCAGTTGCCATTAATCATTGATACAGTGGGAAATGGAAGTTTTTCTAATTTGAACAGTATGTCATTTGCTTTCGATATATAGTGCTTAATCTCCTCGTCGGTTTTCATTGCTTTTAATTCATCAATATCAGCACCAACTACAAAGTTGTCCGGCTTTTCGCTCAGCAGTACCATCCCTTGATAGTTTGCACCCTCAGTTTGGGAAATCATATATTCAATTTCATCTAACAGGTCGCTTGAAACCTTATTAACCTTTCCCGGACAATTAATGCTTACCACCAGCACATCATGTATAACTTCAGTTTTTAAAAACTGTAATGTTTTCATATGCAATTCCTCCTTTACGCGCGCTCTAAAATAATTGCATTACCAATTGCACCAGCAGCACAACCGGCAACGATACCGTATCGTTTTCCAGTTTCCTGCAGTCGATTTATACAGGTAGTAACCAGCCGCGCACCTGTTGCTCCAAAAGGATGTCCCAGCGATAGGGAACCACCATACACATTCAGCGCATCAACAGGTATTTTCCCCACCTTCCCGGGAAGGCCTAACCTGTTTTTACAAAATGAAGGTGATGCCAGGGTTTTAATAACAGCAATCATCTGTGCACCAAACGCTTCGTGTATTTCCCATACACCAATATCCTTAAATTTTAATTTGCCCATCATAAGCGCTTTTGGAATTGAAAATGACGGTCCAAGTAAAAGTTCATCCCATAAATTCTGAGCCGTAAATGCATACGATTTGATATACGCCAGAGGTTTTACACCCAATTTTTTTGCCAAAGTTTCGCTCATCAAAAGTACTGCGGCAGCGCCATCGGTTAAAAACGATGAATTGCCGGCTGTTACTGTACCATAGCGTTTATCAAAAGCAGGTTTTAATTTTTCCAGTTTTTCAGGTGTTGTGTCTTTCCTGAATCCATTGTCTCTTACTACAAGCGTACCCTGTGGCGTTATAACAGGCACCACCTCTTTTTTCAATACACCCTTTTCCCATGCTTCAGCAGCACGGTTATGCGACAGCGAAGCAAATTCATCCTGCTCCCGTTGACTTATACCTAACCGTTTTGCCAGCCTGTCTGCAGTATCACCCATACGCAAGCCAGTTGAAAATTCAGCGATAGCAGGTTGTTCCGGGACAATAAAATCCTTAAAGCTCATTCCTTTGAGCAATCTGAGCTTGCCAGTAAAACTCTTTGGACGCTTAAACATTGTTAAATCCAGTATAAATCGGCGATAGTTTTTGGATATTTTTATATCCGGGTCGGAAAATGTTTCAACACCACCGGCTATAACGCAGTTGGCATTGCCACTATATATGAGATTTGCTCCATTGATGATTGCGGCATTTGCCGAAACACAGGCAACCGTACAGGTATATGCCGGGATTGAATCCGGTAAAGCCGCTGCCAGCATAGTTTCCCGGGCAACGTTGGTTGTTGCAATATCAGTGGCAACGTTTCCCATGATGACATAGTCAACCATATCATTGGGGATCCCGGTTCTTGTCATTACCCCTTTAACGGCATGTCTGCCGATCTCGTACGCCATCATTCCCCTGAAATCAGTACCGGAACGTAAAAATGGTGTACGGCAACCATCAATAATTGCAACTCTGTCACCCTTTGCCATTGAATCCTCCATCAAATATATATAATATTGTATATGCATATAATATTATATGCATACTAATTTTGTATTACTGTAATACAGTATTACAGGTGAGTTGAACAGTCAACCAATTTTTAAAAAAATTAGTAAAAATGTTTTTTGACTATGTGTTCATAAACGGCAAAAAAGTGGTTTTAGAAGTAAAGGTCCTATCTTTATCATTATCTCATCAAAACTCATTAATGCTGGTTACCTTGATATTATCGATAGTCATGTTATTTTAACATACGATATTTGCAAAAAGAGAACATACCGATACACAAACAACAATAATGCAATAACCATAAACTCCATGCACCTCCTCCAATTCACGCTTTTTCTTTGGTTTTTAGTAAACTATTAAATTATTCACTAAAACATTAATTTTTATATGTTAATCATATTATATCAACACAAATACTTTGAATTGTAAATATATTTTTCTCTACATTTATAAAAATATTGGATACTATTCAACTCAAAACTATAACAGCATTTTCTTAGCTGCTTAATCTCACTATACATAAAAAAATTTTTTTAATAAAACTTTTGCGATAGTTAACCAGTATACATATCTTTCGTGAAGACATACCTTGAGCGC
>DYLU01000093.1 GCA_020721905.1 Leptospira biflexa
TTGGTGCCGTATCATCGTTATAATTTTAAGGAATACACATGCAGGCAAAAATACTAATGGTACTGTATAAGTATTAACCATTTATTGTAAACAGATAGTTTTTTTTGCAAGCACATTTTATATCATTAACTATCGCTTAAAAATATTTCAACCTTTTATATAATTCATGCACTATACTTTTTTCTGATATTCATCATAAAATAATTGATTTATAAAAAAACATAGTGCATTGCAGAGTAAACGTATATACTTATAGTATATTTTCAAATACTGCATAATTCACATGTTAACATTAGAAGAATCATACTCGCTACTGCAGGTTTCAAAGAATGCAAGTGATGCCGAAATAGCAAAAGCATTCAAAAAACTTGCATTACTGTACCATCCGGATAAAAACCCCCATAGGATTGAATGGGCTAACAAAGCTATGGCAACAATAAACGTGGCGTACAATACTATAATGGCCCATCGTTTTAAAGACAAATCAACAGTAAATGAAAAAGTTGCACCTCAGAAAAAAGAACCAAAATTCAAAAAGGAAGATATACTGCGCGAAGACCTTTTAACACAGTATTTTATACAATACCGTGAAAAAGCAAAAGATGCACTCTATCAATATTTTCAGTATAATCTTTACAATCTGGCTCGCAGAGACATGCCCGCAAATGCTGATATATTCAAAAAAATTGTGACGCAGCTTCGCCGCAGTTATCATGGAATTGACAATCTGTGCGAATATACCAATGACGAGGAATTTTTGCATCATTTCAACATTTTCAAGGAATTGCTTTTCACATTTTACAAATCATCGGAATGCCTCAATATTATTGACTCATATGCCAACATACTTGACGTTGAAGCATTCAGAATGTACAGGCAGGGCGATGATTACCTGCTGCGTTCCCAGAAGGAAATATTTTACGAAAGACACAACAGGGGTTTTTTTAAAAAAGAACAGGCTATAACCGATCTGGTTAAGGCAATTCAGCTTTTGCAGTTAACATTAGCGCGCTTCCCTCAATCATCATGGGTTGTGGAATCACAGATAAAATTAGAACATGCGCTAAGTATTGAAAAATATTTAAAATTATTTTTTGAGCGATAGTCATGGACATTGTATCCACATTGGGAATTGCAGTAGCACTTGCAATGGATGCGTTCTCAGTATCTGTTGCTTCAGGATTATATATCTACAAGCCCTACCATAAATTCTATTTCAGAATTGCCTTCCATTTTGGGTTACTTCAGTTTGCAATGCCACTCATTGGCTACTGTGGCGGAGTTGCTATAGAATCAATCATAAAAAATTTTGATCACTGGATTGCATTTGGCCTGCTTTTGTTCATTGGAACACGCATGATACTGGCTTCGTTTAATAAGGGAAAAGCTGCATTTAAGGGTGATCCATCAAAAGGCTTTACCCTGGTTTTTTTAGCACTTGCAACCAGCATTGATGCATTAGCTGTAGGACTTAGTTTTGGTGTTCTTCATAAACCCATCATCGTGCCAAGTATTATTATTGGTATAACCTGTGCATTATTTTCAGCCTTTGGAATTTTTTTGGGCCGCAAGGCAAGTGACATTATTGGCAAACGCGCTGAGCTTATTGGCGGATCTATACTCATAATCATAGGTCTTGAAATACTCTTTGAACATATGCAATAATCTGTTCACGCAACGCTACCTTCTTTCCGATAAACATAGTATAATATTTTTTTTTATGCGATAGCTCATTATAGCAGACTGTATATGATGATTAAATGACTCATACTACCATCATGAAGATACAAACATACATTATAACCATAGTACTTATGGTAATAGCTGTACAAATTGGTGCCGAAGATTACCAGTATCAGTATTTCCAGAAAGACAAAGAAGAGTTTGTCCCATTTTCAGATTATATTCCCAGGATACGTATGCATTACAAGGTTGTACCTCATTATGTTGAAGATTTCTATGAACTGTATGGCATGAAATTATACTACGATGAAAACTCATTAAGGAAAAATATTGATCGCCTGAAAACAGCACTTACCTGTAAATTCCGCCATCCATCACAAGCTCTGGTTAAAATCCAAACCCAAGATGAATACTACAAATACCGTAATCTGATGTTCATGCACATCAACATGCTGATACTTCGTAACTATCTCAAAATTGCTACGCGCTATGATAAACAGCATATATATTTCTACGATGCAGATTATGCAAAAGACATTCAGGAAAGCCTGAAAATTGCAGAACAGATGTATAAGGAAGCTTTGCCCTACTGGTATGAAGCAAAAAAATATGCCGGCACCGCAAGTACTGTAAAAATTACAACCAATTTAGGATTTATTGAAACGGAACGTGTAAAGATAATCCGTGGCGAGGTTGATTTTGAAAAAATAATTAATGACCACATAACCCGCCTTAAAAAAAAGCAAAATAGCATTGACGCATTACTTGCCTCATATCAAAAGTAGCTTCATGGAAGTTATTGAAGCCATAAAAAGCAGACGTTCAATACGCCATTATACATCTGAACCAGTCTCTGATTATGTTGTTGCCCAAATCATAGAAGCAGGGATATGGGCACCATCAGGCCTCAACAATCAGCCCTGGCGTTTTGTCATATTTCAATCAAAGGACAAGAAGGAAGCATTGTCACAATGCACATCATATGCTCGCATTATTAAAGAATCGCAGGTGTGTATTTGTGTTTTTTATTACATCCCATCAGGATACAACCGTGATAAAGATATTCTGAGCATTGGCGCATGCATTCAAAATATGCTGCTTGCTGCCCATGACAGGGGATTGGGGACCGTATGGCTGGGTGAAATACTCAACAAAAAACAAATGGTCAATGAATTGTGCTCTCTTTCAGGCGAATACGAACTTATGGCAGTAATTGCATTAGGATACCCCGATGAAAAGGGAAGTTCCAACCGACATCCTCTTGAACATTTTATTATAAAAAAATTGTAATATTCATTGTACAGTTTTCTGCATATACTATCGCCACATAATAATAGAAATCTTTTGCTGTATTTTTATTTCAAAGCCATTTATTAATACTGTTTATTTTATCTATAGCGTCATCCACCCATTCATTATACGGATATTCTTTTATAATTTTTGAAAACAGGGCTTTGGCTTCTTTTAACCTTAATACAAGATAGCCTTTATTACCTGTAAATCCAGTACCATCGGTATAATAGTAATAAAATGCCTGTTGCAGAATAGTAAAGGCTTGTTTATAAACAGTATAAATACCATCCTTGACATCATCCCTCCTGACTTCATTTTGTTTGTTTGAAAGTACGGCATGCTGTTTAAGATAATCATATGCAGTATTAATAAGCTGCATTTTTTGCAATGCATCCGTATCACTGCTGATATCAGGATGAAATAACATGGCTAATGTTCGGTAAGCATCCGAAAGCTCTTCAAGGGTAAATTGCGATTGTAATCCAAAGATTGTTATGTATTTTTTAAATAAATCCATAAAAATATTATATGAATGATCAGGTATACCTATTTTTTCTTTTGTTTATAAATTTACGTTAGGAATATAGAGAGTCTTTATGCACTGAACAAAAAATGAATGATATCACCATCATTAACAATGTAGTCACGTCCTTCACTACGCAACAAGCCATTCTCCTTTACGGCATGCAAAGATTTAAATTGCATAAGGTCATTGTAATGAAACACTTCAGCACGTATAAAGCCTTTTTCAAAATCGCTGTGAATAATGCCGCTGGCTTTTTGTGCGGTTGTTCCCCGCTTTATTGTCCATGCCTGCAATTGTGTTGTAACAGTATAATACGTGATGAGGTCCAGCATAGAGTATGCTGTTGTTATAAGGCGTTCCAATGCTGATGTATCTGCACCCAGCACCTTGCGGTACTCACGCTGTTCCTGCGGTGGCAATTCAACAATTTCTTCTTCAATCTTTGCGCTTATACTAACTATGCCAAATCCTTGCTTTTGGGCATAATCCTGTAATAGTGCATATGTATTAGTTGCATTACCCTGCTCATCCACATTGGCACAGATTATCATTGGCTTGGCAGTAATAAGTCCATATTCATTGCACACTATAAGCTCTTCTGAATTCAGCTTAATCCTGTTTAATAAGCTGCCCTGATTAATATTCTGAAATAACCTCTCAATGACTTCCAGCCTGCGGGCATTTTCTTTATCACCTGATTTGGCCTTCTTTTCAACTTTTTCTTTTGCTCTCAGTAGTACCTCCATATCTGCCAGCAAAAGTTCTGTATTAATTATCTCAATATCACGCAATGGCTGAATTTCCCCCTCTACATGAACCACATTGCTGTCAAAAAAACATCTCACTACATGAACTATCGCATCCACAGTACGAATATGGCTTAAAAACATATTGCCAAGACCCTCGCCTCTGGAAGCACCTTTAACAAGCCCTGCAACATCAACAAACTCAATTCGTGTAGGAATCGGGTCACGTTTTTCCAATATATCTGCAATTGTATACAACCGTTTATCAGGAACAGGAACAATGCCTTTGTTAGGCTCAATAGTACAAAACGGATAGTTTTCCATTGGGGCATGTGCCCCTGTTAAGGCGTTAAATATGGTTGACTTCCCAACATTTGGCAAACCTATAATCCCGCAGGTAAATCCCATAATTATCCCCTTTTTAAAAAGCAAAAATTATCTGAAATATGTTGACATATCAACAAATGAATACCGTGATGTATGTAACAAGAAACATTCTATGGCAATGCTACAGGATATTTAAAAAAAATCAAACAGTATTATGGCTGAAACAATATTATTATCATTAACACTGCTATCCTTTCTTTTCCTGTGTGTGGCACTTGCTAACATGAACAATAAAGAAGGCCGTTACTCTGTACCGGTTGTATTATGGGCAACGGTATCAGGTGCGATAGCTTTTGTCAATGTATCCCATACATTCATTACTTTTGTTGTTATAGCATACCCGTTTGTTTTTGCACTGTTTATTCACGCCCTTATCAAACCATTGAGTACTGGTGATATCTATACATATGGAATTTCCCAGCTTGCAACTATCCTTTCATTATTTTTACCTTTTGCCATCATGCCTGCAATCCTGGCATTCATGCATATATATACTGCATTTACTATACACAAAACAATTTTATTCAAATACGGGAAAAAACACCTGCAGAGCATGCTGGTTATTGAATCGGTCATTTTATGTTTTATATCCTATAAGCAAAACATAGACATGCTTATTATTACTCTGACAGGATTTATTACAGTTTTTTTAACTATCATGATATATGATACATTGAAACGTTCTCAAACTGCTCTGTTAAAAATACGGACACTTGCGCGTATAAATGCAAACATGACAAAGTTAAACAGGCTTTTAAAGCAAAGAAATGAACAGTACATTGCAATGCTCAATAAGAAAGACAATGATATTCAGTTACTTTCAAAATACTCTACCATGGCAGAAATTACTGCAAGCATAGCACATGAGATAGCCCAACCTTTAACAGGCATTAAAAGCATTGCCCAGAACATGATGGATGACATAAATCTTGATGATTTTAATTATTTAGAAGCTTTATCTGAACTTCAGAAGATTTGCACCATGGTGGACAAAGCAACCTACATTATTGACCACATACGTAGTTTCACCACCAACAACCACATTTTCAAACTAATAGATATTAATACAATAATAATGAATGCAGTTACGCTAACCCATAATCAATTGCAAAAGCATGATATTGACATAGTTCTGTTGCTGAATGATTCAATACCAAAAATTTATGGAAATTCAATAAGCATAGAACAAATACTGTTGAATCTTATTACCAATGCACGAGATGCCATCATTGAAAAAGCAAAGAAAGTGCAATCTGATTATACAGGAAAGATTACCATCAAAACAGATTTTTCAGATGACTATGTAATGGTCACAATCGAAGATAACGGGATTGGAATCCAGCCTGATATACAAAAACATATTTGGTCACCATTTTTTACAACAAAAAAATACAGTCAGAGTTTGGGCATAGGATTATCAATCAGCAAAAAAATAATCAATGACCATAATGGTGAGATTTCAATAGACTCAACTCCGGACGAAGGCACTATCTTTACCATTAAATTTTCTTTATTAAAATAAAAAAATATTCATTCTTTATTTAAAATTTTAAATTGACCAGCCAAATAATCCGGTTATACTGTTTCTCACTATCAAACGTTCATTCCGGTGGGGGCTGACATGGTATATCCCTGTAAATTTACACTATGTATTACGTTTGTATTTTCAATTATGTTTATACAACCAAATGCTACTGCACTTGAAGTTGCTATTGACGAAATACGGACACAACCTGTTGTTTTCATAAATTATCAGGGTGCATATAAAAAAACAGATTCATTACAGGACATAGAGAATATAGGGAAATCACTGGCACGCAACAGTAACAATACTGGAATGATACGTTTTGGGATGAAATATTCATTAATAAATGCAATTTCAGAAGACGAACCCGAAAAATTTTCAGCCACAATATTTTCCATAGATAAAAAAGCAAAGGTTGGACATATTGATATAATCCGTAAAATCCTGTCAGCCTATTTACAGGAAAGATATGGTTACTCAAAACAGCACTCAAAAGCTATTGCCCTATTTTTAACGTATTATAATGCCATATACAGGGGTAACATTGATTATTTTTCATCAAAATACAAGAGCATTGTTATAAAATATATAACAAAATCTAATGCAGGCATTTCAACAAAATATTATGAATGGCCTGGAGCAACAAAAATGCTCATTCCATTGACCCAACAACCACAAATGGGAAAGCTTGATTCTATCCTCATAGATGTTATATCAGATAAAAAAATAATACAAGAAATCAGAAAAGATGATAAAAACATCCAGGCTCGTAAGGACATGGCAGACATAAAGGAAAAGATCTTAAAACAGGAAAAAGATAATCTTGAAAAAAGTAAAAGAGATGTGATTCAGGAAACCGTTACGTTAGATAAAAATAAAAAGTATATAGAACAGAAAAAAGAAGAACTGCAACAAACCGAAAAAGAAATAAGCAAATTAAAAGAAGAAATAAAAAAAGAACCATCCCCTGAAAAACAAAAGGTCATCCAGAAAGATATTGAAACAAAAGAACAACAACGTGAAAAAGAAAAGGAAGATATAAAAAAGCAAGAACAGGAAATAGCAAAAAAGGAATCTGAAATTTTTGATAAAAAAATAAAATTTCTTAAAAAAGAAAAACTATTGACTGAGAAGGAAAAAGCGCTTGAAAAAGAAAAAGAAGAAATAACTGCTGATGAAATTGAAAAAACACCCAAAATAGAAAAAGAATTAGTTAAAAAGCTGGAAAAGAAAGAAAAAGAATTGGATGAAAGGGAAGATAAACTACGTTCAAAAGAACTGGATCAAAATATTTATGCTGACAAACTGTATTATCTTAAAATAAAGGAATACCTGCAGGATGGTCACTACAATAATGAAATGATTATGATAGATCCTGCATCCCGCAAAATTTTATTTAAATCGCCGGAAAAAAATATTTGTGGCAGCCGATATGATATATTCTCAGGCGGTGTTGCGGTCATTACACATAAGGGCAGCCACACCATTGGGCACCGGCTAACACTACTGGATAAAAACACATTGGTACCGCTCATTCATGGTGGTGACAATATATTCTGGCGGAGCTTTATAATAATTAAGGATGGGTTTATTTATGCGATAGTTATTGAAAATAGCAAGTTTTATCTTGGTCGCTTTGATACAAAACTCAAAATGGTTTCAAAATCGTCAGAAGAAATTAATGAAAACACATTTATCAGCTTTTGGGATAATTTTATATATATAAACAGAGTAGATAAAACTATCATTGTGCTTGATAAGGAAACATTAACACTGATTGATACTATCAAACCATAAGATCAGAAATTTATTTATACAAGTACATAATAAAAAAGCCCCTCCTGCAATAAAAAGAGGGGCTTTTTATAATATGGTCAAGCCTCACGACTGATTAGTACTGGTTAGCTGAACACATTGCTGTGCTTACACCTCCAGCCTATCAACCTCGTAATCTTCGAGGAGTCTTCAGTGACCTCAAGGGTCAGGGGAAATCTAATCTTGGGGTTGGCTTCCCGCTTAGATGCTTTCAGCGGTTATCCATTCCGAACATAGCTACCCAGCGGTGCCGTTGGCACGACAACTGGTACACCAGAGGTTCGTCCATTCCGGTCCTCTCGTACTAGGAACAGATCCCCTCAAATTTCCAACGCCTGCAGAGGATAGGGACCGAACTGTCTCACGACGTTCTGAACCCAACTCGCGTTCCGCTTTAATCGGCGAACAGCCGAACCCTTGGGACCTTCTCCAGCCCCAGGATGCGACGAGCCGACATCGAGGTGCCAAACC
>DYLU01000094.1 GCA_020721905.1 Leptospira biflexa
TATTCATTATTTTTAACTTCTTTATGTGTATACCATGTCTATCCTTATTCCCATATTCCCATTACAATTTATATTGACTTTCCAAAACTATTCTAATATAATATATACATCATAATGGTATGGAGTTATGTGCTATGGAAACAAAATTGAATAATGCAATTGGTAAGAGAATAAAAAAGCTGAGGCAGGAGAAAGATATCTCTCAGGACCGGCTTTCAAAACTTGCTGATTTATCGCTCAACACTATTGTAAATATAGAATTGGGTATAAATTCAAATCCGACAATTGAAACGCTTATTAAGATTGCAAAAGCACTGGATGTTACAATTGAGGAGTTGATTAAATAAATTATGAACAGAGCCATATTAAGTAAACAGGTGAATAAGGACTTAATTGACCAACTGAAAAATGATACAAATGCCCTTTTATCCTTTTTACAAAACAAAAATGATGGAACAATTATTTATGTTTTGAAAAAACTGGGCAGACTGGAAAACGGTTATAGCAGAGAACCTTTATTAAATTTATTAAATAGTCCCAATGAAAATATCAGAGCATTAGCGATTAAAAATCTTGCTAAGATTGGGGATGTTACGCTTTTATCAACTTTCGTAAAATATGCAAATTCAGACGAGAGCACAGAAGTCAGACGTGAATCTGTTTCTGCAATCGGCAGACTCAGAAATGAAAAAGCAATTCCTGTGTTAACAGACCTTCTGAAAGACGATGACCCAAAGGTTGTAATGCAAGCTATAAGAGGCCTGCTCGTTTTTTCTTATAAGCCTGAAATAAAAAATGAATTAAAAAAGTTAATTAATCATCCAAATGAATTAATAAAGGAAGTTATAAATAAAGAAATAAACGGATTCCATTATAAATCAAACAGTCAACAGAAGCATGATGAATTTCCTGCCTTTTTAAAGAACACCGTAGTTCAGGGAGATGTTCAAGAGATATTAAAATATGTACCGGATGAATCAATACATTTAACTTTTACATCTCCTCCGTATTATAATGCTAGAGACTATTCTATTTATCAAAGTTATGAAGAATATCTAAATTTTTTAGAACGAGTGTTTAAAGAAGTATATCGTATAACCAAGGAAGGTAGATTTTTTGTCCTTAACACATCACCCATAATTATTCCCAGAATAAGCCGGGCACATGCAAGCAAGAGATATCCTATTCCTTATGATATACATCCATTTCTTGTAAAAATGGGTTGGGAGTTTATTGACGACATTGTCTGGGTTAAACCTGAAGCAAGTGTCAAAAACAGAAATGCCGGATTTCTTCAGCACCGAAAACCATTAGCATATAAACCTAATGCTGTTACTGAAATGCTAATGGTTTATAGAAAGAAGACTGATAAACTTATTGACTGGAATATCAAACAATATGCCTGGGACAAAATTAAAAAAAGCAAGGTGCTTGATAAATATGAAACTACCAATATATGGAGGATAGACCCAACCTTTGACAAAGTCCATAGCGCTGTTTTCCCACTTGAGTTATGTAATCGGGTTGTTAAGTTTTATTCTTTTATTGGTGATTTAATTTTTGACCCCTTTGCAGGAAGCGGGACGCTTGGAAGGGCAGCGTTAAATCTAAATCGCAAATTTTTTCTAACTGAAAAAGAAGCGAAATATATAAGCAGGATTAAAGAAGAATTAAACAAAAATAGTGATTTATTTAATTCGGCAAATAGTCAACCAATCATTGTAGATATGGCAAAATTTATTTTATTATCAAAGAGGAAAATATGACAATTACCAAGCAGGTAGCAAAAGGTATTATCAGGAAACTGTTGAAGGGTGAAGACTACAGAATAGAAGTCGTTACTTTAATCAATGCCGAATTTTTACAATTCGCCATTGATTTTTTTAAGAGAATCGTTGACGCAAAACTTAAGAGTAAAAATATAACAGTTGACTGGTATAAAAAAGAATTTCTTAATCCAGAATTACCTGCAAGAGATATAGCGATTAATTCAGGACTTAATAAAAAGACAATTCATAACATGTTTAATTCCTCAACGAAGGAAATTGTAATTGATGCTTCAAATGAACACTATGACGCTCTTTATAAGACTATCAAGAATTTGGTGGAAACAGAACCAGAACTTGACCTTACGTTAACAATTAAATTTAAGGGAGTAAGTGTTGACTTAAATGTCAGTGAAAGTCTAATCGTAATAAATACTCTCGCAGTAAAGCGGGCAGAGTTAAGGGGCGGATTGTGGAGCACTGCCGGAAAAAGAGTAGAAAAACCGTTAATGCAAACCCTGTGTAAATTATACGGAGTACCTGATAAAAATTATTCTGTAAAAATCAAAGGTAAAGTTGTAGACGATGCTGATTTTGAAAGAGAAATTGATTTTTATTTAGTTGAAGGGGAAAACCAATATAAATGCGAAGTAAAACTGATGGGACGAGGTAACCCGGAAAGTGCAGACGCAGTAATAGCGAGAGATAGTAAAGTTTTCATAGCGGATAAACTTTCTGAAACCAACAAAAGACAACTTAACAGTTTAAAAGTTGAATGGGTTGAATTAAGAAGTGAAGGCGGCTTTAAAAGATTTGAAACAGTCTTGAACCATTTAAAAATTCCCCATGAAAGATTACCGGAATCTATAGACAAAAAATTAGAAACTGTATTTAGGGAGATATTTAAATAAATGACAATACCAGAATCACAATTAGAAACACGGTCATACGAGGGTGCAGTTACTGTTGGCGGAGCAAGTGAGATATACTTATGAGTGTAAAATCAATTCAGGTAAAACTATATATTAAGAATAATGCGGAAGGCAAAAAATCATTAAGAGCATTTGCTCTGACTCATTATATACATAATTTAGGCGTTAAATACTTTATGGAAAAATTATTGCTCTTAAGACAAGAAGATATATGGGAAGATGAAAATAATTCTGAACCTACAAAGAAAGCAGACGATTTGAAAAAAGAATTAATAAAAATTGCAAGAGAAGCACAAAAAAATAATATTGGGGAAATAAAAGGCACTGATAGTGAAATATGCGACTTATTAAAAAAAGAGTATAGACAAATAATACAATCGTCAGTTGGAGGTAAAACGAATGCACAATCAATAGCAAGAGATTGGTTGAACTCGCTTGTCACTAAAGGAAGTAAAGCAGGATTGGGAAAAAGTAAGAGCGGCAGAAAACCAAACTGGGAGAAATATCCTCAAAAAGACCCTCGCAGAGAAAAGGGTAAAAAAAGATATGAAGAAAAACAGAAAGAAAGAAGCCAAAAAGAAGTTAGACCGAAACTCCGGGAAATGGGACTATTACCGTTATTTCCAATGTTCAGATTAAAATCAGGGTTTGATTGGAAAGGAAGAGATGACAATGGGGAAATAAATGCATATAAAAATGATAATGTAACCGGTTTTGAAAGAGATATGTTCCAGCAAGCAATTGAACATGTGGCTTCATGGGAAAGCTGGAATAATAATGCGAAGAAAAGACATAATAAATTTAACGAAGAATTAAAATCTTGGGAAAAGGATAATTCTGACAAAATTAATAAATGTAAAATTTTACAGGATTATGAAAAAGAAAGAAAAGAAAAAAGTGAACGAGAAGGAACATTAGCTTCAAACGAGCCTTTCAGAATAAACAGCCGTATGATGCGGGGGTGGGACAGAATAAGAGAAAAGTGGCGTGCTGAAATTAAGAAAAACAATAATCCTACTTCACAACGACTAATTGAAATTATTAAAGAATATCAAGCAAAAAATACCAGGGAGTTTGGGGACTATAACCTATTTGAATTTCTCGCGTCTGATAAAGCACGTGATTTATGGTATGGTGAAGAGGATTACATTCTTTATCACAGAAAACATAATGCGTTACTTAATAATTTAGATTTTTCTAAACCATACACAATAATGACTTTACCAGATGCATTGAAACATCCCCTATGGATAAGGCTTGATGTTCCTGGCGGAACTAATATGAATGATTATGAATTAAAAAATAATTCCGACAGCTGGAAAGTTATATTAAGTCTATTGTGTCAGTCAGATTCTACTAATATTACTGAAAGAAGATTCAGTTTTCAGGTAGCACCTTCCGGGCAGATGAAATACATATCTCTGAAAAATGGTTCTTTAAGAGATATTGTATTAACAGATCAGGGTACAAAAAAAGAATTTAAAGGACAATTAGGGCAGGCAAGTATACGCTTTAACCGGGAAATTCTTGAAAAAATGGATAATGCAAAATTAACAACAAATTGTATATATCCGGTTTATTTAAATATTTGTGTTAATTTACAGGATAATAAAGGCATTGACACGAAAATATTCAAAAGAAAGCCAAGAGATGCATCCGGTTTTCAACCGGTAATTGGTTTAAAGGATATAAATGGCTTAACTAATTATATCAATAATATGGGATGTTTATCTGTTGACCTTGGAGTAAGACAGGCAGGTGGATGTTCTGTTTTCAGATTAAAAAATGGAAATACAAATAGTAAGAAATTATATTTCAAAATAAATAGTGGGAATAATTTTTATATGGAACATGAAAGAAGTTTTTTGTTATCTTTACATGGTGATAAGCCTGATGTAAAAATTGAAACCAAACGAGAGGAACTATGGGATAAATTAATCAATCTTAACCTTGCTCTTACTCACATGAATAACCTCATCTCAATCAAGGGACTTGATGATCAATCCTGCAAAGAGGAGTTGGAAAAATTAGAACAGGCAGATAAAACAGACATACTTGATTATTCCCAAATAGGAGAAATAAAAAATGCTCTTGATGGAGACAGGGAAAAAAGAATCACGGAAATCCACAGAGAATGGGAAAAACAGTTCTCAAAGAAATTACAGGAATGGCGGAAAGAATCAAGCAGAGTAGTATCCGGTAAAAGTAAACATTATGGTATATGGGGTATCTCCCTTGCTGGAATAGAATATCTTGAAAGAGTAAGACGGTTATTAATACGGTGGACGAATCATCCGAGAGAGCCAAAAGAAATCAAAAGACTCCCGAAAGAAAAAGCGTTTGCATATAAACTTCAAAAACATATAGATGATTTAAAAGAAGACAGGATAAAAAAGGTTGCAGATTTAATAATCATGTCAGCATTAGGATATACAGGCACTGAAAACAAGGAAGAAACATTTAAACCCTGTAACATTATTTTATTTGAAGATCTTGATAGATACAAGTTTAAAACTGACAGACCACGTTATGAAAATCGTATGTTAATGAAATGGGCTCACAGGGCAATATATAAAGAAGTTTATAATCAGGCAAAGGTTTATGGTATAACAATTGGACTCGTAGGGGCAGGATTTACTTCACGTTATTACAGTAGTAAATTCATTCCAGGAATAAGATGTAAAACGCTTTGTAAAGAAGAGTTAAAAAATGAAAATATAAAAAACCATATTAAAGAAATAGGTCTTGATGAGAATTCCTTAAAAGAAGGAGATTTAATACCATGGGATGGTGGAGAATTATTCTGCACCCTAGATGAAAATAATGAGTTGATATCAATTCATGCAGATATAAATGCCGCTCAGAATATCCAGAGGCGATTCTGGACTAATTATAATGAGCAGTTCAGGGTTAGATGTGAAAAGAATAATAATTTTTGTATTCCAATAATTGGTAAAAGGAATGAACTGTTCTGGAATGGAAATGTTCTTGCCACTGAGGAAACAGACGGGAAGATAGTCTGTAAAATATCTGCTTCTCCAAAAGGATTGAGAAAAACACAGGATGTTGAAGATAAAGAAAACGAAATTAATTTTGATATAAGCGAAATGTCTGAAGAGGAAGAAGCAGATGTAAAAAAGCAGGTAGTCTTATTCAGGGACCCGTCAGGTAAAATATTACCAAACGACAAATGGTACGATTCCAAAACATTCTGGTCTATTGTTAAAAGTAAAATTTACTCTAAGTTAAAGAAAACACATGAAAATAAATGATACCCATAAGGATGCTCAACGAATATGTATATTGCCCGAGACTATTTTACCTTGAACATGTTCAGGGATTATTCAGGGATAACCCGGATACTATTCATGGGAGTTTTCAGCACGAGCGGTCGTCCCAATATGGACGTAAAGTCAGACACAAAGTAGAAAAAGAACATACCGAAGAAAAAAAACAGCAGGTCCCCCTTTTCACTAAAAACCTTTCGTTAACAAGCGAAAAACTTGGCATTACTGGTAAGTTAGACGCTATTGAAGAAGACAATAATCACTATGCGCCAATTGAATCCAAAAATTCTGCAGGAACAGAAGGAAAACAAAAATTTGTAATTGAAAAATGGGAGTTATCTCCAGATGCATGGCCTAATGACCAAATACAACTGTGTGCTCAGGGGCTTTTATTGCGAGACAATGGATTTAATTCAGATTATGGTTACATTTATTATAGGGGTGCAAAAGAAAGAGTAAAAATAGAATTCAATGTAAATCTGATTCATTCAACATTGGAAGTAATTAAAGCATCTTCTGAAATATCAAAGAATCCAATTCCTTCCCCTCTTGTAGATTCTCAAAAATGCATCAGATGTTCACTGAATGCCTTCTGCACCCCTGATGAACTTAATTTTATCGCGGGGAAAATAGGAGAACCGAGACGTATTATCCCCGGCAGAGATGATGCTGGCATATTATACGTGGTTACTCAGGGTGCGAGAGTAAGCAAATCAGGAGAAACTATCGTTATTGGAGTAAATGGAGAAAAAGTTGATGAAGTGCCACTAAAAGATATATCCCATCTTGTTCTGGTGGGACATATTCAGATAACAACAGAAGCAATACATTTATTAATGGCTTCCCAGCGCACTATAAGTTTTTTAGGGGCAGGTGGCAAGATGATAGGGACTGCTTCAGCACCAATAACCAAAAATGTTTTATTAAGAGTGGCACAATATAAAAAATTTGAAAACGAAGGATATTGTCTAAATATAGCCAAGGAAATAATAACGGCAAAAATAGAGAATCAAAGGACAATATTAAGAAGAAACGGGGGGAATATTGATGAAGCATTGAGTCTATTGAAAAATCTTTCAACAGATTGCATGGGTTCAAAGGATAAAGATTCTTTAAGAGGTTTTGAGGGTAAGGCGAGCCAGATATATTTTAACGTGTTTCCCTCGCTTATCAAGAAAAAAGAAGTAAAAAAAACTGAACAAATGACATTTGGTGATTTACCAGAAGGTCAGGGCTGGGATAAAAATATGGATTCGTTTTTTGCAATGAACGGAAGAAACAAGAGACCGCCCAGGGACCCTGTAAATGCCATGCTTTCATTTGGGTATACATTGTTATCACGTGATATTATATCTGCAATCATCGGAACAGGGATGGACCCTTATTACGGGTTTTATCATATTTTAGAAGTAGGCAGACCATCCTTAGCAATTGATATGATGGAACCTTTCAGACCTATTATTATAGATTCCCTCGTCTTAAGATTGATAAATACCGGAGAGATAAAACCTTCGCACTTTCATATTGCTCAAACAGAAGTCCAACTTACAAAGGATGGTCGTTTCAAATTTCTGGAAGCATACGAAAGAAGAATGGACGAACTGATAACTCATCCTGTTTTTGGGTATAGAATAAGTTACAGAAGAATACTGGATGTGGAATGCAGGCTTTTGGGAAGATTCTTAACAGAAGAAATAAATTCTTATAAACCTTTAAGGACAAGATAATGCGAACCTATTATCTGTTATCTTATGATATATCAGATTCCAAAAGATGGCGAAAAGTATTTAGGATAGCTCGTGATTTTGGTGAACATATTCAGTTCTCTGTATTCTTATGTGAGTTAAGCGAGAAAGATAAAATTGTTCTTGAAGAAAAGATTAAAGATGTTATATCACATAACGAAGACAGGGTGTTACTTGTTCGTTTAAGAAGCGAAGAGAAAATAGAAGAAGCGATTACATCACTTGGTCAAAAGATGGAAATACTTGACAAAGATTTATTAATTTATTAATATAATACTGTAACTATAGGTTACAATGTACTACATATTTGTGTCACGGGAACCTAAGACGTTTCCTTGTATGTAGGGTTTTTTGAGGTTTTTTGTTCTTTGATAGATAGTGCGAGCGGCTATGACAGCAGTATTTACATAGTAACTGCTCGTGTGAATTTATACGTCGGACTATGAGGATTTAAATAAAGATGAACAAAAACGAGCAAAGGAAAGTGCAGTTATTAAAGGTGGTGCTCGTAAATATGATTTTTAAACACATATTTCCGTATAAACTTTCTTCAAAAAGTACCTGCTGTCCGACCGAAGAAAAGAACCTTAAAGAACTGGCACAAA
>DYLU01000019.1 GCA_020721905.1 Leptospira biflexa
ATCAACCAAACGTGGATCCATTACATCTGTTCAGGCTATATATGTTCCTGCTGACGACTTAACTGACCCCGCACCTGCAACAGCATTTATCCACCTGGATGCAAGTACAGTTCTTTCACGACAGATTGCTGAAAAAGGAATTTATCCTGCTGTTGATCCACTTGAATCTTCTTCACGAATACTATCTCCTGAGATAGTTGGTGAAGAGCATTATACAGTTGCCATGGAAGTGAAACGAATATTACAGCGATATAAAGACTTGCAGGATATTATCGCTATATTAGGTATGGATGAATTATCTGAAGAAGATAAACTGCTTGTTCAGCGAGCGCGTAAAATTGAAAGATTCTTATCGCAGCCGTTCTTTGTCGCTGAGCAGTTTACTGGTATGCCTGGAAAATATGTCAAATTAGAGGATACTATCCGAAGCTTCAAAGGATTAATAAATGGTGAATATGACCATCTTCCTGAGCAGGCTTTCTATATGGTTGGTACCATAGAAGAAGCAGTTGAGAAGGCCAAAAAGCTTGCTGGTAATTAATAAATTGTAGAGGATAGAGCTATGGCAATGAAACTAAATTGCAATGTATTAACCCCGGAGCGACAGATATATGAAGGGCAGGTTGATTTTGCAGTGGTACAGGCATATGATGGAGAAATGGGATTTTTATATAACCATGCCCCTTTAATCTCTGAGTTGGGTACTGGTGAAATACGATTGCGATCAGGCGATAGTGCAGAATATTTTTATGTTGATGGTGGTTTTGTTGAAATAAAGAACAATTCTTTAATTATTCTGGCTCAGCAAGCTGTGAGCAAACAGGATTTAAAGCCTGAAGAGCTTGAATCAAGGATTAAAGAGATAACTGCATTGCCAAAACCTGAAACATTTGAAGAAAGATTAAATATAGACATTGAATTAAAGAAGTTGAAGGCACGATTAAAGATTGCTAAAAGGTAATAATCAAAAAAAAACGGGCAGTAAATGCCCGTTTTTTTGTGTAAATAATTATACCGTTGAATACTTAAGATTCATATTATTTTCAATGTCAGAATAGTGTTTGGAGTATTGAAGTAATTTTTCATATAATTCATTCCTTTTTTTAATAAGAAGCTTGCCGGTATATGTATCTTTTACCCTTAAAGGTGTTTCAAAATTATCGATGATTTCAACCATTAAATTAACAGGTTCTTTTTTCTGACGTGCCTGTATTGTTTCTTCAGGAGTAGGTAATATTATTGCATAAAGAGAATACGGAGTTTGAATGAGAGCATGCCCTCTGCTCAGATATGCATCAGAAAATCCTCCGTCAATATTAATAGCCCTGCCGTCCGGAGATGCAATTTTTTCGCCCTTTCGTACATCTACAGGTGTATGGCCATACACTATTCTTTCTGCACCAAATTCTTTCATGATTTTATCCATAAATTCCTTTTTAAGCAGGTTCTCACCCCAGTAAAGCAACTTTTCCTTATGAGTGGATTTATCAGCAATGAAATATCGTTCAAAGGTCTTCATTGCATTTTTACCAAAAAACGGCGATTTTGAACCACACCACAAATAAAACATAAGAGCTAAATCTTTAGGGTTCTGAGGTTTACCTTCCAGATAATTTTTGCCTATTGTTTTAATTCTTGTTTGCAGATGATCAAGTAATGCTTTTCCGCTGTAGCCTAAAAATTCCTCAAATTGGCCATCAGGTGTACTGGGTATCAATGCATGTATGTTAAGTATATAATTGTGAATATGGTATAGTTTCCCATGTTCAAATAAAAATTCCATTAAATAGCGGACTTTCTTGCTTGTTGTAAATTGATATGTAAGGTCATTAATAATTTCTTCTTCCTGGGGCGACAATTTAATGGGATCATCTAAATCTATTGTGGGGAAATGTTTATCGGTTAATCCAGAAGTATCATTATTTTTTAACATATCTGCTAGTTTTTGAAGCCATAGCCTTGAATCCATATTGAATTCCGGATTTTCCCGTATTGTTTGTTCTTCAAGCTTAAATTGAATTATTGCCAAAGCTTTTTCCATTCTTCGTGATATATCCTGCTTTGCTTTAAAATTACCCGGAATTTCTCCTGTGTAAGTATGTAATGCAAATTTCTTTAATTTTTCAATATCAATTCCAATCCGGTCTAAGAATGCAAGGTTGTCATAGCGTGTGCTTATGCGCAACGCTTCGGCAATAAGCGATTTATTGCCTGCTGCGGCACCCATCCACAATATATCGTGATTACCCCATATAAAAGTGAGATATCGTTTTATGTCTTTTTGATTTAAGATTCGTATTATTTTGTCCGGTTCATCTCCACGATCAAATACATCACCAAGTACAATAAGATGCCCCAGAATAACCTGTTTAACTATTTTGCACAGTGAACTTATTATCTTATCTGCAATTAATTCATTTTCATAAATCACATTTGGTACAGGATAGTTTAATATAAGATTTTCAAGTACATGTTTTAAATCTTTATTGATGTTAGTTCTTATTTCATCAAAATCCCGTACATTCTGAACGCGGTACTGAACAATTCTGACAAGTGATGATATGATATCCTGCCTTTCAAGACGATACACCTCATCTTCAAAATACCGCTCTTTTCTAATTATCCTCCCCATATAATCAATCTTTTCTTTTGAAAATGTTTTAGGCAAAGCTTCATAGCATATCCTCCACACAAGTCCAAAACGCCCTTTGAGGATTGATACAAATCTGTCACCAGCACCATGTGGATCGCTTATCCACATGGTTGTGTCAATGTATTCATTTAACCGGGATTCTATTTCGGTAAGATCTCGTATAATATCATGAAGTGCGGCAATATTCTTCTCAGCATCCATAAGCCCTCCACAATATAGCAATGTTACATTATTTTGCCACCAACATCATCAATGTCAATATCTTCAAGGACCTCTTTCATGGTTTCTTTATCTATTTGGGAAAGATTTTCCAATCCTTGAGCAATTGCAAACACTTTCTTTTTAACATATATAGGGGCATGTGCTCTGAGAGCTATCGCAATAGCATCACTTGGGCGACAATCTATGCTAATCTCAGAGTTGTCAGGAGCAATCAAATTGAGTTTTGCAAAATAAATATTATCCTTGAGGTCATCTATTATAACTGATGTCAATGTGTACTGGAAAGTTTTGAGCATGGTAATAATAAGATCATGGGTCAGAGGCCGTACAGGCTTTTTGCCTTCCAGCTCAATAGCTATGAGGCTTGCTTCAAGTGGAGCTATCATGATAGGCAGTATATTTCCTGTTTCATTATCCTGCAGTACTACTATGGGGGTGTTACTTTCCTCGTCCAGGACAATGGTTGCTATCTCAACTTTACAAAAGGACATAAAAGTTCCTTTAGATTATTATTAAACTCAATATAAAATCAATATATGAAAAAATCAAGCAAAGTTGCTACTTTTTGGGTTTTATTTTTGTATAAAGCTTCTTTGAAATGATGTTTTTAAAATGCATTGCAACAACCTTGCTATGAGTTTCTTTATTGCTTTCACATTCAATATATGCAACAATCTGGAGATTTTGTAATAAGCGTTTGATGTCATCAGTTGAATGCAATTTATCAGTTTTTGCTCCAAAGATATAGCATGGTGTTGTAATAAAGGGGAGTTTATCCCATAGATTATAATTTTTAAGTCCAAGTGCATTGGGTTTTAATTTATAAGGGTCTGCTGCATTTATTGTATTGGTATATTTTGCCATTTGCTCCTTTTCTTTTTCAGTATCCAGGCGAAAATTGCGTAGATACCATTTTACCAGTTCTTTGAGTACATTATACCATGAAGCAGGTAACCGTGGTACAATGTCACCCAGCAGTGGGGGAAATCTGAATTCAGGAAGCGGCCCAATAAGCAGTGCACATTCTGGCTTGCGGGTATGCATTGCTAAATATTCAAGTATAACTGAAGAACCCAGTGAACTGCCTGCCATGACAAATGTTCTTTTTTCAGGAATAACTTTTTGAATAACCTCATGAAGATCAAGTACCATTCGCATGACAGTAAAAGAAAAGTCTTTATACGTTTTCCCTTCAGGTATTCTGGATGATGTTTTTTCGCGGGTTTCGATATATATAACACGGTATTCATTGGTTAACGTAAGCAGGACATCTTTCCAACCGGTTATATGTGATATCCAGCCGGCAACAAAGAATATAATTGGTTTAGAGGAAGAGTCCTTCTTGGGAATAAAATCTATGCAATATAATTCCATCCCATCAGAAACAGGTAAATAAAAATCATTGATTTTTGTTGATGGCAGTGTGTATAAAGTTAGATCCATGCAAAACCTCTGATAAAGTATTATAATATTCTATAGAGGGATATCATATCCAATATTAAAAATCAAGCATTTCATTGTATCCGCCTGGCAATATCGGTGCCAACATCAGCAGTGGTTGCATTGCCACCGCGATCGGGTGTTTTAACAGTGCCATCGCTTAAGTGATTGATTACAGCAGATTTAATTTTATTAGCTGCATCGTGCTCGCCTAAAAACTCTAACATGAGTGCACCACTGAGTATCGCTGCAACTGGATTGGCTACACCTTTGCCTGCAATGTCCGGTGCTGAACCATGAACGGGTTCAAACATTGATGGGTATTTTCGTGTTGGATTGATATTGCCACTTGCAGCAAACCCCATTCCTCCAACAACTATCGCTGCCAGATCGGTAAGTATATCACCAAAAAGATTGGACGCAACTACAACATCAAATTGCTCAGGTGAACGCACCATATTCATGGCTGCTGCATCAACGAGCATAGATGATGCTGTTACATCGGGATAGTCTTTGGCTACTTCATAAAACACAGTATCCCAGAATACCATGCTGTATTTGAGTGCATTGGATTTGGTGATGCTTGTTAACGTTTTACGTTTACGGCTGCGGGCAGTTTCAAATGCATAGCGTATAATGCGTTCGGTCCCTTTACGCGAGAAATAGTTGATCTGCATTGCAACTTCGTCTGAAGTGCCAATATAATGTCTTCCGCCCAGCGCTGTATATTCACCTTCGGTGTTTTCCCTGATGACTATCATGTCTATGTCATATGGTTTTTTGTTTTTTAAAGGTGATTCAACACCAGGAAATAGTGTTGCAGGCCTTATATTGACATATTGATCAAACGCTTTTCTGACAGACAAAAGCGGTTCAATAGCAATATGGTCAGGAGCTTGTAATGTGTTGCCAAGTGCACCTAATAATATTGCATCAAATGATGAAAGTAATTCAAGATAATTGTCAGGAGCACATTTCCCAATTTTACCATACAGGGTTGTATTCCAGTTGAATGTAGTGTACTGAATATCAATGTTACAGGCATTAATGACTTTTACTGCTTCTGCCACAACCTCAGGGCCAATGCCGTCGCCAGGGTACAGTGCAATTTTGTGAGGCATAAGTATCTCCTTGATAATTAATAGTAAATAATAACGTCATTGAAAAAGTATACAAAAGCAATAAGCGTATTGTTTTTTGCTGATAAAGTATTTTTTATAGATGAGTTGTTTTGAATAAAAATTAGCTGGTTGTTATAAAATATCTGAACAACCATTAGAAAGATTATATACACAAGTATGACATTTATCTATAAAAAAAGTACAAAGGTATTCATTATTTATGATATAATGTAATGAAACATAAAATACCTGAGTGCACTATTAAATGGATGTGTACATTATTTTTTATATGGCTATACATGTATATTGATAAATAAACAGAAGTACCTTTATTTCTTAAACCTTAGAATGGGTAAACAGTATAATGAGAAAACGAAACGTTTTGTAAAAGATTTTTTGAACAATAAATATTCATATTCTTATCAATGATAATACAGTGCAGGTTAAGAGCAGTATTGTTTTTACAAAAAGTTATTGCCTGCTGTGTACCCATAATAAATAATGCAGTGGCATATCCATCACATAAAGCGGCGTTACCGGTAATCACCGATACTGAAATAATGTCGCTTTGTGCAGGATATCCCGTTTTGGGGTTCATAATGTGATGATAGCGCTTGCCTTTGTAGGTTGCAAACCGTTCATAGTCACCGCTTGTGGCAATAGACTGATTATCCTGCAATATAACCGTGCCAATGATGCCTTCCTGACGTGGATGCTTAATGCCAATGGTGTACCCATACCCGTAATTATCGCCCAGCACCTGCAGGTCGCCTCCGGCTTCCACAATTCCTTGCTGTATGCCGCACCGTTTTAATGCCAGAACTGCCTGCGAAATGGAATACCCTTTTGCAATCCCGCCAAGCCCAATAGTTACACAGTGTTTTTGTTTTATCACTGTACTGGTTTTGCGATTCAGCTGAATAAACCGGTAGCCAACGCATTTCAGGTGTTTATTAATACTTCCCGGTGAAGGTGGAACAAATGATGGTGATTGCAATTGCCATAATGAACCCACTGAGGCAAAGGTAATATCAAACAATCCATCGGTGTTGTGCGATACTTCCAGTGCCATTTGTATCACAGTGAACGTGTCATTGGTGACATTAGTTTGCAGGTTATTGTTGATATGTGCAACATCACTTGCTGGTATGTAGGGGCTCATTGTTGCTTCAATGTATTTAATTTTTTCAAAAGCCTGATTGATAGCTTTATATGCTTTTTTGTGTGAGGTGCTGTCCACAGTTATGGTAACGATAGTTCCCATTGCCATTTTTGATAGTGAATACCGTTTTGGACGTGAACACGTGCATACAAGAAATGATGCAATAACAATAATGGCAGGTATCAATGAGTATCTGTGTTTCATATTTTTATCCGGACTAATATATTAATGTAATTTTTTATGTTTGAAGACAAACCATAACTACAATAAGACATTTGTAAAGTGATAAATATATTCATTGAATGAATGTCATCACGATCAGGTTTGCTGTTATATTAGTAATTTGCGTTTATGATTACAAGTTACTGAATTTAAATTTGCGATAATAATAAATATGGGGATCCCGGCTGCCAAAAAGGGCAATGATGCAAACTTTATTATTCATAATTCTTGACAATTATCGTACATAGTGTAACAAAACGATATGCAACAGCATCATTGAATACCGATAAGTGAATAGGTACACCTTGTTGGTGCTATCAGACAGGTTTATTCCACTGATAGAATATTTTGTATAAACAGGATAATAGTATGAAATTACGAACAGCCTTAATTGCAGTTATTAGCTTTGTTATATGTACTACAACATTTACTGATGCAAAAACTGCAAAAAAAGCCCAGGAAACGGCAAATATTTCTGATTTATCAAAATTTAATGATCAGCTGGTTAAGGTAACCAATAGTGCAATTCCAACTGTTGTGAGTATATCAGCACAAAAAAAGGCTGGCAGCTCGCGGGATAGCAAACGAATACCCATGCCTTTCCCGGTTCCTAAAGAAGCAAAAGCACTGGGATCAGGTGTTATTATTGATAAACGTGGCTATATAGTTACCAACAATCATGTGGTAAAAAATACTAAGTCCATAACCATTACGTTATTTGACAAACGAACATTCCCCTGTGCACTGATTGGCTCTGACCCCGCCACTGATATTGCAGTCATTAAAATATCTGGCACAGTACCACAGGATTTGCCCGTTGCTGTTATGGCAAATTCAGACACATTAAAAGTTGGGGAGATAGCAATAGCAATAGGTAATCCGTTTGGATTTGGACACACGGTGACCATGGGTATAATAAGTGCAACGGGCAGGGAAGGATTTGGACTTGCTGATTATGAATATTACATACAAACCGATGCTGCTATTAATCCTGGTAACTCAGGTGGCGCTCTTATAAATATTAATGGTAAGCTTATTGGCATTAATACTGCCATATTTTCACGAAATGGCGGATATATGGGCATAGGGTTTGCAATACCATCTAACATGGTAAAACAGGTTGTTGATGAGTTAATTAATAAGGGCAAGGTTACACGAGGGTGGCTTGGCGTATATATTCAGAACATTACACCGGAAATAGCTAAAAACTTCAAGTTTGAAGGTAGAAAGGGTGTTCTGGTTGCCGATATCATGAAGGATTCGCCGGCTAAAAGGGCACAAATTGAAATTGGAGACATTATTATTTCGGTTAATGGCATTGAAGTATCTGATATCAATCAACTGCGAAGGTACGTCGCTTCATTAAAACCGGGTTCAACTGCCAAAGTTAAAATATTCAGGGCTGGTCAGGAACTTGAACGGGATGTACTGATTGCTGAGCTTCCATCACAGGTACAGGGACCGGAAGAAAAGATGGAGGAAGTTGATACTATAGGCATGCGCGTGGGTGATATTACTGAAGAGAATGCTTATAAATTCAGAATTACTGATACTACAGGAGTGATTGTACTTGAAATCCAGGAGCAAAGTCCTGCTTATGAGGCAGGAATGATGGCGGGTGATATCATCAAGGAAATTGAAAATACACCCGTGGAAAATGTTGATAGATATAACAAATTGCTGAAACAATATGAAAAGAAAGAAACATTACTGCTTCTGGTCAAGCGTGGGGGTGTCCACAAGTTTGTGGTAATCAAGAAGCAATAGCTATTGTAAATAATCCAGCCCCACTGCTTTTTTAACACGCAGTAGTGTTTCCCGGGCAATGGGACGGGTTTTTTCTGCACCTTTCTTTAAAATTGCAACTATTTCATCTTTGTTATTTTGTAACTGCTTGCGCTTATCCCTAAAGGGGGCAAAATATTCCCATATCATTCCAAATAACTCTTTTTTTACTTCACCGTAGCCAGTACCGCCTTTACGATAACGTTCTTTGAGTATTTCTGTTTGTGCAGGTTCGGCAAACAGTTTATACAGGGCAAACAGATTACAGGTTTCAGGATTTTTTGGTGCCTCAACCGGTGTTGAGTCAGTTACTATACGCATTACTTTTTTCTTGAGTGTGGCTTCATCTTCAAAAATATTTATTGTGTTATTATAGCTTTTAGACATCTTTTGCCCGTCTATGCCAGGTATTACAGCAATATCTTCCGATATCATTGGTTGGGGTAACACAAATACCTCGCCATACATCTGGTTAAATCGTTCAGCAATATCGCGAGTTATTTCCAAGTGCTGCTTCTGGTCTTTGCCAACAGGGATAACTTCAGCATTGAAAAGCAGTATGTCGGCAGCCATAAGAACAGGATAGGTAAAAAGGCCTGTGTTTGGGACAATGCCTTTTGCAATTTTATCCTTATAACTGTGACTGCGCTCTAAAAGCCCCAGGGTGGTGTGGCACGATAGTATCCATGCAAGTTCAGTAACTTCAGGGATATCGGATTGAACCCAGAAATGAGCCTCATCAGGATCAAGTCCTAAAGCAATAAAATCCATTGCAGCATTGATTGTATTTTCAGATAGTTCCCGTGGATTGTGTATGCTGGTCAGAGCATGATAATTCACAATAAAGCAAAAAAGGTCATTATTATGCTGCAGTTCAATCATGGGTTTCATCATGGCAAAATAATTGCCAATGTGAAGCGTTCCGGACGGTTGTATGCCAGAAAGTATTCTTGACATTTTTCTCACCTTTTTCAGTATGGTCACATTGTTGTGTAAACAGTTTGTAAACAGATGTACTAAGCATGCAATTATCGTCAATAATTAATTTACAGTAACTATCGGTCATAAAGAAATAACAATAATTTGATGTATGGTATGATTTTAAGTATTTTATAATTACTATTATGGTATTAGAATATTGCTATGGATGTGACAAATCTTTTTACATATAAATACCTTAAAAGAAAAAAATTGACAGTCATAATATACTTAATTTTATTATGTGCAATAATTACTATTAATGTAGTGTTTTTGCTGATTCATCAGTTTGCCATCAATTACATTACCATAAGTTTCTTTTCAGAGATTATGCTTTTGATTGTGGCAAACATAGTGGCAGTGAGCATATCTTTTTTAATTGTTAGTAAAATGCTTCAGAAACGCTACAATGATGTTGCTGCTTCGCTTTTAACGGTTTTGAAACAATTTGAAAAAGGCAATCTTACCTATCCATTTTCTATTGACAATGGGCGTTTTGATAATGTGTTGCGCTACATGCAAAAATTAATGATGAGGCCAAACAGCAACCCTGTATCATTTGATGAAAAGCTGAATGAAAGAGTGTTTGAAATAATAACAGTACTGATCAGTGCAATGGAAGATAAAGATCCTTATACCAGTGGGCATACAACACGTGTTGCTCAGTATGCACTGGCAATTGGAAAACGTTTGGGTTTGTCACATGAACAAATGCGACTGCTTAACCATGCTGCTGCTGCTCACGATATTGGCAAAATTGGCATACCCATTGAAATAATTGAGAAAAAAGGCCATCTAAATGAAAAAGAAAAACTCATGATGGAAAGCCATCCAATACGGGGAATGAAGATTTTGTCATCAATTGATTACATGGAAGATATTGCATCAATTATCATGTATCATCACGAGCGTGCAGATGGGAAAGGCTATTATCAATTGCCCGGTGAAAAAGTTCCTATTGAAGCAAAGATCATTGCAGTTGCAGATGCACTGGATGCAATGCTCAGTGACAGGCCATATAGGAAGGCACTATCGCTTCATGAAGCAAAACAGGAAATCATTAAACATAAAGGCACACAATTTGATCCTGTAGTAGTTGATGCATTAATTAAAGTACTTGATGAAAAAGAACCATTAAAAGAATTTATTGCTTTTTAACATATTTTTTTATAAATTCTTCCTGTGTCAATATAGAAATAAACTGGTCCAGTTTAGCTATTTTAAAAATACTTTCAACATTTTCATTTATATCATAACAAACAAATTCAATATTGCTTTTAAGTGCTAAGTTCATGCATCGTACCAGCGAACCAATCCCAGATGAATCTATATATTTCAAATTGCGAAGGTTAAGTGCAATAATTTTTGGATTATCTTCAATATGATGGCGATAAACTGTTTCAAAGTTATGCACTTCGGAAATATCGTATCGACCGTTTAAAGTAAATATTAGTAATGGTCCTTCTTTGTGTACATCAATTTGCATTTGATTGCTCAGATAAATTATGAATTAATATCGGTAACAAAAACCCTGTTATATATGTTTCATAACTGCGAAATACCAGTTAATAGAGTGGGGTGTTTAATTATTAATGTCAACAAATAAATTATTTAAAAAATTAAAAAATATTATTATACAAAGTTAGCTGCTGAATACAGATATAATACAGCTATTGATAGGAGCAATGTTATTACTGTAACCAGTATGCCTGGCTTTAAGAATTCCATAAAGCTTATTTTAACGCCCAATTTAGACGCTGATTCCAGCACAATAAGATTTGCCATTGCCCCAATTATTGTTGCATTGCCAGCCAGTGTTGATGATGAAGCCAGCGCTAACCATATAATCGTTCTGTTACTGTATTTTAATGCAGGCCCTAATAAAATAACAAAAGGCACATTGCTGACTATTTGTGAAAATACAAGGCTTACAGCATGTAAAAGCGTTATACCGGACAGGCTATCGGTAAAGCGGGAAAACTTCAGGAATTGTGACATGATTCCAGCTTTTTCAGCACCTTTGACTATAATAAATAGTGATGCAAAGAACAATAACAAAACCCAGTCTATCTCTTTGATTATTTTTGATGGTTTGATTTTGCCCAATAATAACATTAATGCGCTGCCGGCAAGCGCAATCAATGGAATTGATATACCAAGAACGTGATGAAGAAGAAAAAAGAATGTGATAAGAATAAAAATGGGAACAGAAAATATCATGGATGATAGGTTATATTCGTAGTCGTTCTGACTGTAATGCAAAACCAGCTGTGTTTCAAAAGTGTGTGAATACATGCGTTTAATGCACACTACAATAATAATCATCCCGATAATGGAAACTGGCAGCAGGTGAAGAAGAAAATATACATAGGGAATGCCTGAATAGATGCCAATAAGCATATTCTGTGGATTACCGGTGATGGTCATTGCGCTGCCTGTATTAGAAGCCAATATTTCCGCTATCAGGTATGGTTTTGGGTCCAGTTGTGCTGATCTGCAAATTGATATTATGATTGGGGTAAACATAAGAACAACTGCATCATTAACCAGAAATGCGCTTGCAATGCCAGTTGTGAAAGTAATGATCCATAAAAGCTGTAACGGGGTTTTGGAAAAAGATATTGTTTTTTGTGCAATAAAGGCAAAAAAACCATCAAGTTCCAATGTTGCTATGACTATCATCATGCCCAGTAATAGGGCTATTGTGTTAAAATCAATAGCATGGGCAGCCTCGTCAAAAGAAAGCACCCCCGTTAAAATCATAGCAACAGCGCCAAAATAAGCAGCGGATGGCCTGTCAACATTAACCCACGGAAGGCGGGTAAAAATTATTCCCAGGTAGGTTATAATAAATATTATTAAGGCACTATAATACATGGCGATAGTTACTGATAACAAAACCCTTAAATTAAAAAATGCAGAGGGTGTGTAGTATTCCTCTGCATTTTCTGTTACATAGATGCTGCCCGGCCAGGACTCGAACCTGGACTACTCTGATCCAGAGTCAGATGTGTTGCCAGTTACACCACCGGGCAATTTCATATAAACAATCTATAGCACATAGTTTTTGTAAACAAAAATTTTGTCAATAATTTTGACACTATTCATTATTCTTTTTAATCTATTTTCCCATTGTTTGTGATTCTACAACCTTAACAATCACACTTCTTTTTTTGCTATTTTTGCCCATGTATCTTTCAGTGTTACTGTTCTGTTAAATATAAGTCTGTCATTGCTGGAATCAGGGTCAACAGTAAAATAGCCCAGGCGCTCAAACTGGAAATTAGTGTAAGCCTGTGCGCCTTTAACATAAGGTTCTATATATCCATTGACAACTGTTAATGAATCAGGATTAATGTAATCAGTAAAATCTTTCCCTTCATCAACTTCCGACGGGTCTTCTTTTGTGAACAATCGGTCATAAAGCTGTATTTGGGCAGGTAGTGCATGTTTTGCACTTACCCAGTGTATGGTGCCTTTAACTTTTCTTCCATCTGGTGCATACCCGTCTTTTGTATCAGGGTCATAGGTGCAGTGAATTTGGGTAATGGTTCCGTTACTATCTTTTATAACATTTACACATTTAATGAAATAAGTATAACGCAAACGCACTTCGGCACCAGGTGAAAGCCTGAAAAATTTCTTTGGCGGATTTTCCATAAAATCATCACGCTCAATGTAAAGAACTCTGGAAAACGGTATGCTTCGGGTGACGGAAGCAGGGTCTTCAGGATTATTTATGCCTTCAACATATTCAATCTGATTATCAGGATAATTAAGTATTACCACTTTAAGGGGGTTTAAAACACACATAACACGGTTAGCTTTTTTATTTAAATCTTCCCGTATGCAGTGTTCAAGCAGTGCAATATCAACCTTACTATCCTTTTTTGCCACACCAACAATCTTTGCAAAATTTTTAATAGAGGTGGGGGTATATCCTCTTCTCCTAAGTCCTGCAATGGTAGGCATGCGAGGATCATCCCAGCCATGCACATATCCTTCCTGCACCAGTCTTAAAAGCATACGCTTGCTCATAACTGTGTAGGTTAAATTGAGGCGTGCAAACTCAATCTGTTTTGGACGTTGGCCCGTTGCAATCTGGTCTAAAAACCAGTCATACAATGGGCGGTGTACTTCAAATTCAAGAGTACAAATTGAATGGGTTATCCCTTCAATGTAGTCGGATTGACCATGAGCCCAATCGTAAGTAGGGTAAATGCACCATCTGGTGCCCGTACGATGATGGTCTGCATGTTTTATGCGGTACATGACAGGATCACGCATATGCATATTGGGTGATGCCATGTCTATCTTTGCACGCAATGTTTTTGATCCGTCGGGAAACTCGCCGTTTTTCATGCGTTCAAATAAGTCTAAATTTTCTTCAATACTGCGGTTGCGGTATGGGCTTTCTTTGCCAGACTGGGTAGGAGTTCCACGTGTTGCTGCAACTTCCTCGGCGCTCATGTCACATACATAGGCTTTACCATTTTTAATTAAAACTTTAGCCCATTCATATAATTGGTCAAAATAATCAGAAGCATGCTTAACGTCACTATCCCACCGAAAGCCTAACCATTGAATATCCTGTTTTATTGATTCAACGTATTCAACATCTTCCTTTTCAGGGTTGGTATCATCTAACCGCAAATTGCATTTACCATTATATTTTTGAGCAATACCAAAGTTAAGGCATATTGATTTTGCATGACCAATATGAAGATAGCCGTTTGGCTCAGGAGGAAAACGCGTAATAACAGATGTACAGATGTTATTTTTTAAATCTTCGTTAATTATTTCTTCAATGAAATTTGTAGCTTGTGGTAGTTCCATAATAGTATCGTACCATAATGTAATGTACATACTGTAACAAGAATAAGGTTTATTTTGTCAAGACATTATAATTCTTTTATGTATCCTCCTGCCGCATTAGTTTTTTTCTTTTCATTTTAGATGCAACAACCTTTTTTTATTTTGTAAATATGGGATAAATTGACGGTTGCATTGCAAAGTACTGCTGAAATGATTATAGCAATCAAAAAGTTAATTGTGTGATAAAAAATGAATGAAGTCATGTAGCTTATTCAGATTTGTTATAGTATTGATACGTTAAAAAGCGTGAAAGAGAGTTCAGGTTATTGTGCGTTTTTTAAATACGTTGCACTGTGAAGATTAGTCAATAATTACCCCATGGCACTGAAAGGATTGAAGAGTATAAGGATAAAAAGATTACAATAATGCCAATGCGGGAATGGCCCGGTTAGCCCTTACGATTGCCGTACGCTCCGTGAAACATGACCGGTGTTATAATCATAATGATTGCAAGAGTACCGGATAACCCGGCAATTAATGATATGGCAAAACCCTGCCATAGATTGCTTCCGCCACCTGTAAACAAAAGAGGTACAAGGCCTGCTACTGTTGTTACTGTTGTCATCAGCATTGGGCGGAATCGCTGTAATGAAAGCATTATGTAGTCATTCAATGACAATGGTGCTCTTTTGTTTATCAATGTGTTGCTGTAACTATCTAAAAGCAAAATAGAATTGTTGACAACCGTTCCGGTAAGCACAATACATCCCAGTGCTGTTGCAATATTAAATGATACGCCAGAAACAAATACAGCCCATAGTGCACATATCCACGAAAATGGTATTGATGCCATTACGATAAGTGGAAGAAGAACCGATTCAAAAATAGCACCCAACACCAGGTAGGTGACAGCCACTGCTATTATTATATAGGCAACGATATAGTATTTTGTTTTCTTTTGTTCTATATAGGTTTTCCCAAATTCGATGTAATACCCATCAGGTATATGCATGGTGGTAATACAATGCTGTAATTGCTCCTCAAACTTTTGCTGTGAATTGTCATGCGGAACAATGCTAATTGTTTCTGCGCGCATCTTATCGTAGTGCCATAGTGTGGTGATGATGGAAGATGGTTTAATAGTGGCAATTTCCTTCAGGGCAATGGTTTTATTGTGTAATGGCAACTGAATAGTGGCAATGTCATGTTCAATATCAAGAGGCTGTTTTGACCTTACACGTATATCTATCTCCCCGTTTTCAATATATTTTGAAATAACAGGTCCATACAGCGCACTGCGAATATAATTGCCTGCAAAAGCTACCGGAATAGTTAGCTCTGCACACTTTATCCGGTCAAACTCAAGTGCAATCTCTGGTCGCTCTTCTTTGAAGTGATACACAATATCTTTAACATGAGCAGTAGATAAAAGCTTTTCAGCAAGATTCTTTGCAATTGAACGAATGATTGTTACATCACTTCCTTTGATGACGATGGTTATTTCATTTTTAATTTCCCCTGAGTTTTGTGTAAATAAAAGCGAACTATCATGCGGAGCTTGTATGCATGATTGCAGTAATGGTGTGCTGGAGCTGTCGTTCAGTGTAAAAATAAAATCAGCATGTGATGGTTCAATACGGGCGGTATAATCTGCAATGTATGGCAATTGCTTACATTGTGCTTCAATGATAGCAGAACTTTCAGCAGTAGCGGCAAGAGAGCTTCCTGAAGGCAGTTCAAGGCGGGCAAATACTTTATTTTGCTGTGTAAAGGAAAAGTGCTCAAAGTGCAGATGCGTAACAGGGATAATTGCGCTTAAAACTAAATATGTTATAATAACTAAAAATGACTTTCTATGTGTAAATGCGTAATGCAGTATCGTGCAGTAGGTATCTTTGATATGTATTTTTTTATAATACGCAACAAAGGTTGTAATGATGCTATTTTTTTTTTGTATGTACGTTTTTACGGATTGGTATGCAGTGCGGAAACATTTAATTTTTATTGGTATTGCAGTGCTATGAACAAATAACCATGGTACAAATATGACGGCTACAATAAATGAACCAATAATTCCTGAAATGACAACTCCTGCTAATTCAATGTAGGTCACAGTACTTTTATGTTTTAATAGTATACAGGGGATAAAAACTGCAATAGTGGTAAGGCTTGATGCAAGCAGTGCTTTTGAAATTTTTACGGTGGATTGTACAACGCTCAAAGTATCTATTGTTGTGGTGCTTTGCGTGATGTGTTCTATCAAGATTATGCTGTTATCAACAACCATTCCAATTGCAATGGCTATCCCTGATAGTGTGATAATATTTAGCGAAGAGTTATGTACATAAAGATATACACCAATACCCATAAGGCTAAAAGGAATGGCAATAATGGCAGGCAAAGCATTCCGTGCGCTTTTCAAGAACGCATATAATACAATGATAGTTAATGCTATACTAAAAAGACAGCTTACATACAGGTTGCTCAAAATCTTTTGTATTTCATCTGCTTCGTTATAGATGATTTTGATTTGAACATCAGGTAAATGCATATCCTGTAACAGAGATAGTATTGACTGTGATACATTAAGAGGGTTGGCAATAGATGATTTGTATATATAGATTGAGATGTGTTCACTGCCATTGTATCGGGCTATTGAATCTTTATCTTCAGCAAAGTTAGATATTGTAGCAAAATGCGAAAGGGGGATGATGGAACGTGATGAAGGAATCACAACAGGTTGCAATAAGATATCATTAACTGAAGAAAATTTACTTTGTAATAGTATTGAGTAATCGCAAAATGTGTTATAAAGCATGCCTATCGGTGTTATGAAATTGTTATTCTGCATGGTCTGAACAATGTGAGGTAGTGAAATTGAGTGAGCTACCATATAATTATTGTCACAGATAATTGTAATCTCACGTTTTGATCCGCCACCAATTTCAATACGGGACACCCCATCAATACGCTCTATCTGCTTTTTTATATTTTTTTCTGCAATGTCGCGAAGCTGGTTGAGTGAACAGGAATGACCAGTAAGGCTTAGTATTATAACAGGTGAATACTCATTGCTATGAAGATATACTTCCGGCTCGTTGACATCACGGGGGAATGATGCCCGTACCGGCTCAATTTTTTCACGTACTTCATAAGATTTAAACTGGATATCCACATCATGCTCAAAGTATAAATAAATACGTGCCTGATTATCTTCACTGGAGGATACAATCTGTTCAATTCCACCAATAGTGCTTATGGCATTTTCAATTGGCTTTGTTATTATCTCTTCAATTTTATAAGGCGATTGTCCCGGATAATGGATAACAATCGTGATACCCCTTGTTTCCAAATCGGGTAATAATGATGATGGGATAGTGCTATATGAAAATATTCCTGCGGCGATAGTAACCAGAAACAAAAACAATGTTGTGATTTTCCGTGATATAAAAAAATGAATTGCTTTCATTTTTTTCTGCCTGACCACATAAACAGAATAGATGGATACAAAATCATTATAAATGCTGTGCCAGAGAGCATACCGCCAATAATTGCAATTGAAAGAGGTGATTGCAGATCAGACCCTTGCTGCAACCCCAATGCCAGCGGAAGCAGCCCGCAAATAGTGGTGAGCGATGTCATTATGATTGGCATAAATCGGGTATTACATGCAGAAATGATGGATGATTTTTTATTCTTTGTGTGTGCAGAAAATTTTATTACTGTATCGGCAAGCAGTATTGCATTGTTAACAATAGTCCCAATAAGAATAACCGATCCCATCAGTGACATTATATTCAGTGAATTGCCGCTAATAAACAAGAAGACAAAAGAGCCGCATAGAGATATCGGCACTGTGGACATAATGATAAGAGGAAGACCAAGTGATTCAAACTGTGATGCGATAATCATATAGATTAGTAGTATGGCTAATATAAGTATTGCTATAAGAGATCGTATGGATTCATTGGTCTCTTCTATTTCAGGTGCAACATGGAATGTACTATGTGAATCCCTTATGATAGTGTTCCACTGTTTCTGGATTGCTGCAATAACTGAAGATGATGAATACCCATCGTCAATAGAAAATGAAACCGGAATGTAGCGCTGCTGATCCTTGCGTGTAATTGAGGAATATCCGGATTGTTGTTGTACCCGGGCAATTTCCTGTAACGGAATGTATGCATTCTGTATTTGCAGCGGGATTGCATTAATATCATCAATACTATCTCTAAAGTTTTTATCAAGCCGTACTGCTATATCTATTTCATTATCATGCTCAAAAAATTTTCCTGCAATACTTCCGTACAAAGCCGTATGAAGTGTTGAAGCAACATCAAGAAGACTAAGCCCAAACGATGACAATTTTTCTTTATCAGGGTATATAGCTAACTCGGGCTTGCCTTTTTTAACGTTAACAATATAGCTTTTAACTCCAGGGATATGCTTGCTGTTATTAAAAAATGTCTGCAATGTTTGTTCAATCTCTTCAAGGGATTGTCCGGTACAGTTAAATGTAATATCACCGGATGAGAAGTGCAATACCTGGCTTAGCTCCGGATTTTGCGCATTATATTCAATTTTTACTGACGATTGGTTATGAAGGTTTTTTTGCAACCATTGGATGGTGGCATCGGCATCATTACGTACAGTAACTGCAATTTCACCAATATTGGTATTCTTTTCTTTGCCAAAATATTCAGTGTAATCATCAGGGTTATAGCCAGCATTGATGAGTCTGTTGAGAACATCAGGATTTTTTGCAAGAAGTGAATCAATATAACGGCAATAATCTACGGTGCTGGAAAGTGGTGTACCAGGGGGCATCTCTATTCTGATCAAAAAATGTTTCTGGGTTGTATGAGGCACAAGGCTTTTATCAAGAAAAAAGATGGATATACCCCCTGCTACCATGATAATTGCTATACCATGAAATATTTTTTTTGATGGCAAAAGCTTTTGCAGGATTTCATTGTATCGTCTGTTTATACTATCAAGGTATTTGTGAATGACCTTAGAAAGTGTAAAAATTTTATTATGGTGTAATTGCAATGTACTGTGATTGGTATCTTTATTGAGAAGGATAAATATTGCAGGGATCAGCATAACGGATACAATATATGATGCCATAAGGGCAACGGTAACGGTAATGGCAAGTTGTGTAAACAGTGCACCGGCAATCCCCTTAATAAAGATAAGGGGTAAAAAGATTACCACACTTGTAAGTGTAGAAGAAAGTAATGAAGGTGAAACATTTTCAATTACTCCTCTGATATCCTGGACAATAGTGTTGTTTTTGAACTTTGTGCTCTCTATCGTTTCAAGTATAACAATGCCGCAATCAATGAGCATGCCCACACATAATGTCATGCCGCCTAAGGACATCATGTTAATAGATATTTCAAACAGATTAAGGCAAATCAATGTAATGCAAAGAGAAACAGGAATCGCAATGATGATAATAAGTGAAGCAATAACATTTTGTAAAAAAAGCAGCAACACAACAAACGCAATGATTGATCCCATGATTGCCGACGAAATAACATTAGAAATAGCACTCTTAATGTACTGTGAACCATCATAAAAGACCTCACATCGTAAATGCTTATATTTTGTGTTAATTTTCTGTACCAGTTGTAATGCCTTTGTGCATACTTTTACGGTGTTTTTACCTGATTCTTTAATAATAGAAAGGTTAATACATTCTGTACCATTGATAAATGATTGACTGGTAATTTCTTTATTACCATCAATGACTTTTGCTACATGTTTTAAAAAAACAGATTTTCCATCTTTTGTAGTTTTAATGCTAACATTTTCAACATCAGATAGGCTTTTAAATTCGCCAACGGTGCGGATTATAAGTTCTTTATTGCCGGCAGTTATGGTGCCTGCAGGATAGTTGTAATATGCTTCCTGTATGGCATTAACAATATCCTGAAAATTTACGGTATAGGCACGCATGGAATCCCTGTTTACAAGTACTTCTATGAGGCGGACTTTCCCGCCCGTTATCTTTGCATTGCCAATGCCATCTATGCGTTCAAATAGCGGCACTATATTTTTTTCAACTTCGTATCGCAGTGCTTTGCTGTCAAGATGTGACGAGGTAATTGCAATATTCATAACTGGAAGCGCGTTTGGGTCAAAACGTGTTACAATGGGCTTGTACACATCCTGAGGAAGCATTCCTCTGACAAGGTCTACCTTTTCACGTGTTTTAAGCAGCGCAAAGTCAATATTCCTGCCCCATTGCAGGGTGGCACAAATCAGGCTTGCTCCCTCAATTGATTCGGAACGTATTCGTTTAATGCCCGGAACACTGTTAACAGCTTCTTCAATTGGTTTTGTTATAAGCTGTTCTATCTCTGTAGGGGAAGCCCCGGGATAAAGTGTAATAACTGATATTTCAGGATACTGTATTGGTGGTAAAAGATCCATCTGCAGATTAAACAGTGAAATAACACCAAAAAGGATCATGGCGGTAAATACCATAATCACGGCAACCGGGCGTTGAACGGTAAATGAAGCAAACATACTATCCCTTTTTAATAATTTAAATATAGTGTAAAAGGCATACACATGTAGTTATTATAACTATCTTTTATCCCATCAGGACCATGTGATATGGATAACCTGTAATACATTGATTGATTATATTCAAGGTCAAACAGGTAAATATCTAATGCTGCATGATTGCCTGGTGGAATATCAATCTTCCATATTTTTGAGTTTTTGATTACATTTCCTGACTGTACAGTAAATGAAATGTTCTGTATGGCTGAGATATGATTTAATCCAATTGATGGTAAGCTGTTGTTCTGGTTATTCAATACAACTCTCAGTATATGTATTTTTTTGTTTTCATTGTTTATCTGCCTGATAAAATAATATGGTGCTGCCGATTCAATAATATCATCATTTTCCAGGATTCGCACAGGTCCCTGTTCATCAGGGCCATTTTCGCTACAGGGCATCTGGTATATATGTTTTACAGGGATCCCGTATGGTTCAACTTCTATGGGTAATGAGTTTTCGGCGTCGATAAAAAATGGAAAGCTGTAATCCCTGTCAAGTACATTGCCGGCAATATCCTTTGCCTGTGTTGAGATGGTTAAAGTATACTGTTGCTTCAGGGCAAAATATGGTGAAACAATTATTTGTAGTGTCCTGTCTGTAATCCAATTGTGCGTGTATTCTATAAACGGCGATATGCTGATGCTTTTTTGCGTATCAAGCCGCTGCATGGCTTTGGAAAACGTAATAACGATATTGGCATTTTTATCAACACCGCTGGTAAGCGTAAATGGTGACAGGCGTAATACTGTGTTTGTTTGCGATGCAAATACTCCTGTTTGCGGGTCGGGTGGGTTTGTTGCATCAGGATTCAGAGTTGGGTTTATAAAGTCAGTGCCTGCTTTGAAAATGCTTTTCGTTGTCTCAATAAGAGGATTGCCGGCAACATCACATATTTCATCTGAAAGTGTAATGGTATACAGTAATCCGTGAACATAAGGATCATAGGGAGTAAAAGTAAAAACAGTACCATCAGCGCTTAACGTTATATCACCATTCACAAAGGGGCTTAACGAAAATCCGCGGTACAGCGATTCCAGCCGTACAGGTTCAGAGAATTCCACAACAACAGGTGTAAACGGATTTTCCACAGCTGAGCCATCGACTGGATTTATGGACAGTACAACAGGTTTGATTAAATCAGACCCCATTGAAAAAGAAGATACAGCGTCTTTTACTAAATTATTGCCGTTACTATCTTCTGCGCTTGATCTAACTTTTATAGTGTATACTGTTGCATCTTTACAATCTTCAACAAGTTCATAGTAGAGTATATTACCTTCCCACCTGAAATGTCCCTTTAATTTATGATCGCCTTCTATAGTGAATGCTTCTTCGGTTTTTGATTTGTCCATAGCTTCAGAAAATTCCACAAAAATCACTGGGCGATAGTTGCTGATTATTGAGCCGTTTGCCGGATGGATTTGTTTTACCTTTGGTTGATCTAAATCAACAAAATAATTACAGCCATTTATGAATATAGCAGATAGCAAAAGTGCAATAATCATTCTCATCGATATCTCCTTTTATATGTAGAATCTCCGGTCACTGTACAATTAATCCTGTGGCTCAAAGTAAAATAGATAGTATATGTCTTCTTTTAATGGTATACCTGTTTGTGCAGTAATACCGGTATCTTTGCCTTTAAATGTAAGCTTGTACACATTACCTCCCTCAATTGCTGTCAGGGTAAGTGTCAGCACTGAACTTCCCGATATCCACTGAAATCTATTAATATTCCCGCTCATTTCAGGTTGCTCTCCGTATACATATTCAATTCTGGTATTGTCGGGTATTGAGTTTCGTGCCATATCAGTTGAAAAAGTGATGGTTAACGTGTATGTGTTGTTTTGATCGGTTAGCTCAGGTCCTAAAGTGTTTAGTTCATTAAATGGTGTAAGTTCTGCCGGACCATTTGCAGTTTCATTACACACAGCCTGTACAATGGATGGGTGTTGTGACAGCGCACCGTTGGTAATAATGTATATACAAAGATCATCAAGCAACGCATTACCTGCTTTGTCTTGTAAGCTGGTGGTAATTAAAAACTCATACTGCATAGTGGGTTTAAGACTTTGTGCAAAACGAATGATACAGCTGGTGGAGGATGCATTCCATAGCGGCTGCCATGAAACTGCAGGGTTAATAATCAACGCCTTTAAAAGTGTTGATTCATTAATTGGTTCGTTAAACTCAAGTATAAGCTCATCGTTTATATTTGCACCTTCAAATACAGTAAAGTTTGCAGCGTCAGCCATGTTTTCAGTAATTGAGGTGGTGTAAATACCGGTAATCTGAGGACGCACATATTCAGTGCCCGTTTTGAAACGGAATGCATACTGATTGATGATGGTATTGCCGGATGTGTCGGCACAATTGGTTGGGATGGCTACCTCATACCATGTATTAAACTCAAGTGGTTCCTGAGGGTACAGGGTAATTGCTGTAGTATGACTATCCCATCCAAAGGTATAGGAAATGGCAGGTGTGATACGTATACGTTTTTGTACGGATTCAATATTCATTGGCTCAGAAAAATATATCGTGATGATAGCATTTAACGGAACGTTAAGAGCGTTATCCTGTGGCGTGATGCTTATAACAGTGGGGTTAGTAATATCCACTCCAGCATAAAACCGCGATATGTGTTGTGTTGTTAGTGTGTTATTGTCTGTATCGCTGGCACTTTTATCTACTATAAGGCGATAGTAACCGGGTAGTAAATTCTTTTCAGGGAAAAAGGTCATTATCCGGTTACTATCGCCCCACTCAAATGATCCGTTGATATATATTAATTCAGTTTCACCGTACAATAACGAAAATGCTTTCTGCGTTATGTCTTTATTCATTGACTTTGAAAATCGTATACGTATTATTGTTGAGGTGCTTACCTGTGCCTGGTCAGCAGGAGTATATGAAACAATTTCAGGAGGAGTTATATCATACCCGCATGAAAACAATCCTACGAACACCAAAATCAGCATTTTTATTTTTACACACATATTACCCTTCATTTGTTCCTCCACTATGCTGTGATGTAGTTTGAATAACTTTTACCTTTGCATTATCGTATAAAAGATTAATGCGCGAATTGGCTATTGTATCACCCGAGGATAATCCTGCTGCAATCAGGGCATACTGTTCGTTGATGCGTTCCTGTATTGTGACAGGTGTTTCAAATGCCATATTATTTTTAATCTGATAAACGACGGGCCTGTGACCATCTTTAATTGCTGACAGAGGAATAACTATGGCATCAGGAATGGTTCCGGTATGTATAGTGGCCCGTGCAAACATACCGGGCACAAGCTCATTGGCAGGGTTTGAGCTAAGAATTTTTACTTCAGCGGTTCTGCTTGATGCGTCAACTATGGGGCTGATTAAACATACACTGCCCGTAATCTTTTTTTTGTCAAGGGCGTCTATGGCAAGTTTCACACTTTGTCCTTTTTTTATTAAAGGGAGATCCTTTTCATTTATCTGTACAATACAGTAAACATGGGCGGTATTAATAATGACAAAAAGATTGGTATCTTCGCTCACCTTTTCGCCAATATCTATAGACCGTATGGCAACGGTACCATTTATTGGCGAAACGATAGTAGCTTCTTTTATGTTGGTTTTGATAATCTCAATTTGAGTGGTAATCTGCTGAACATGACTTTGTGCAGCATCACATTCTGCCTGTTCCATTGCAGTGTTGATTTTTAATATCAGTTTATTTTTTTCTTCATCTGCTGATGGAATGGCAAAACCAGCTTTTTTGATGTCGCTGTCGCGATAGCCAATGACAAGTGTTTCATAATCTTTTTTAGCCTGCAGAAACTGGGTTTTGACTGTATGGTAATTTGTTTTAAGTGAGTTCAATTCGGTTTCAGTGACACCACCTGCTTTAAAAAGCTGCTCTTTCTTTTTCAGGACATCTTCAGTATTTTTCAGGGTTACGTATTTATCCGCAAGTTCCAGTTTTACCTTAGCAATTGCCTTCAGGCGCTGTTCAACGCTATGCTGCGACTGAATTAATCTTTCCCGGGCAAGTCTTACATTAGCTTTTGCTTTTTCAAGTTCTGCCTGCGCTTCCTTTAGCTGAAGCTCAAGAGGGTAGGTTTCAATTTTAGCAAGCATCTGTCCCTTTTTAACGTATGCACCCTGTTCAACAAATATCTTTTCAACCCGTCCAAATACCTTTGATGAAATAATAGCTTTGTCTTTATACTGGATGCTCCCAACAGCTGAAATGCTTTTAATGATAGTTTGCGGAATAATTGTTAATGTTTCTATCTCAACTACGGATTGTATATCACCAACATTGCTTCTGGTAATAAGAAGCGAAACAATACCATATACTATCGATAATACCATGCAGAGCAATACTGCAAACATAACCTTTTTTTTGTGCGTTATTAACACATACACTATTTCCATTATGGTGCTCCTTTACATAAAGATTCCTGCGATAAGCCAACAGCATTTTCCAATAATGCTATTCCAATGAATACATCAGTAATGGCAGACTGCAGTTGCAAGCGTGCCTGTGAAAGTTCTACTAATGTTTTTAAAACATCATAGCGGGTAATATCACCAAGTCGTACACGCTCGTTTTCAATATGTGCCTGTTTTTCAAGTAGCAGCACCCGTTGCTGTGCTATCTCTACTTTTTTTGTTGATTCGGTTAAACTATCATACGCCTTTGAAACATCAGTTGCTATAGATCGCTTGAGCTGTTCGTGGGTTAGAGTTGCCTGAGTATATGCTGTTTCAGTATCAACTATATTTCGTAAAAATTCCGGGGTATTGTATACCTGTAATGAAGCATTGTTATCAGAAGCAGTGATGTTCCCATTATCCTTTTTGCCATAGCTCTGGCTGGCATTGACGGTGTTTCCAAAAAGAGCACTGGTAACTGATATGCCTACATTCCATGTTTGTTTATTCATTGGGAATTGGTCGCCGGTGTAGCCATAGCTTGCAAAGATTTGTATCTTTGGCATATAATAGTAGCGTGCAAGCTCATATTCCTTTTGTGTTTTTATTACTGTATAGTGGCTTTTTTTCAGTTCGTTCCGTTGTTTTAAGGCCAATGCAATGAGACGTTCTTTTGAAGGCAATGATTCATAGCCAACGGCATTATACAGAGGGTCAGCCATTGCAATTTTTGAAGGCTCTATACCAAGCATGTTTGCAAAATCACTGAGTGCATTGGCGTAATCATTTTGAGCGGTAATACTATTGTATTGGGCTTCCGCAATTTTACCATCCACCTGAATAAGCTCTAATTCAGTAGCCATACCTAATCTTTGCTGTGCAGTGATAATCTGCTTTTGGAGGGCAAGGCTTTCTAATAGCAGATTATAGATGTCCATTGCCTTTTTCTTTTTTTGTAAATCAAAGTACGCTTTTTTTGTTTTCAGGATGATAGCGTTTTTTTCTATGTTATACTCTTCTATGGCAAGCAATGATTCTAATTCAGAGATGGAATATGCAATAAAAGATTTTCTGCTTGTGAAGATATCATACTGCATGGTACACAGTAGTGATTGATTGCGCATGTCCTGTTCGCGTATAGCAACGTTATCCTGATTGGTATATTGCACAGTAACGTAGGGGAGTAGTTCCCGCCAGCGCTCATGAATGATGAGTCGTGAAGATTGTATTTTTGCTTTTAGTGACGTTAACGTAATGCTGTTACGGAGTGCATATTCAATAGCTGAATTAAGTGTAAATGCTTCATGCTCTGTTGCAAAAGCAAGTGTGACAATCATAATGAATGTCATACAAAGTACTTGTTTCATTTCTTCTGCACCATATCATCAATTTTTTGTGCAATGGTTTGTGCCACCTTCGTTTGATCATCGCTGCGCTGTATATCAATAGTTTGTGAACTTAACTGTATGGTTGCAACATGTCCTGATGCATCATGAATTGTGACATACAGTAAAAGATTCTGCACAGGGGATAAAATATCACCGGTAGTGGTAATAAATACGTCAACGAATGCTTTGTAGCGATAATCAGATTGATGAAAGGATTGCATAAAATATGACGCAGCTTTGAAATTGTGTTTTTGCAGGTAAAAGACAATGTTTGATGCCAATGCATCCTTGATGTCCGTGTATCCCTGATGATGAATACGGACATCCTCAAGGTAAATTGAATCAGTGGTAATATTTCCTGTGGATACCGTTTGTACCTTCATGCTTTTGCATGCGACAAATACAAGCAAGACTATACATATCCATTTGCACGATTTCATGATTATTTCTCCATTGTATAATCGATATCAAAGTCTGTAATTGCCCTGACCATTGCTGTATGTTTTAATGAACGCTCTTCCAGCCCTATATCAGAATAGATTGATGCCAGCTTTTTGTGAATCAGCATAATATAGTGATAATTGATAAATGCCTTATGAAAGGTAAGAATGGCATCGTCATACTCTTTGTCTGCATACTGCAGGTTTCCAAGAAGATACAATGCCGTAGGATCATGCGGTGAATGTATCAGTGCTTTATTGAGGAGCTCTTGTGCTTTCCGGGATTTATTTTGTCTGATATACCAGCGGGCATACAGTATGTACCCCTGTGTACTGTTTGTAAGTGAAATATATTGCCGAACTGTATCTTTAAAGCCGGTATCATTCGTGAAGAAATAAATTTTAGAAAGCAGCAGCAATGCTTCAGGTGTTTTAGCTTCATTAATGGATTGAATACATAGTTCTTTTGCAGTTGTGAAATTTTTTTCAATGTATTGTGCAAAGGCACGATTATATAGTGACTTTGCTTTTTGAGCATCGGAACATGATGAAAGTAAAATACATATACAGAGTATGCATTGATATTTCATTGTGCCACCCTCACTTGATTAAAAAGTGTCAAAACAGCTGCATTAATGAGTTCTTTTTCATGAAGAATTATATTTGCCTCGTTATAGTATTCACTAAAGTTGTCTGTAACTGATACCGCTGGTGTATCTTTAACCCACTGTTTTAATTTTTTGGAATATGAATAATCGCAGGTAATTGTTTTGTATATAATAGGTTCCTGAATAAGGTTTTTACTTAGAAGCAGGTCAAATGATGTTAATGTTACATCGCCCCGCCATAGTATTGTTTCATTAACCGCAATACACACGCTTATTGATGCAATGTAGTAGCTTATGTGATGATCATAATGAGAGGTATCATCAGCGTGTTCTAATGGAATGGTTTCTGTTTGTTTTGTGAGCTGAATGGAATCAATGATGCAAACCGCATCATAATTTGGTATAACAGTTTCTTCTTTGAAAAGTTCATTGCTGCTTTCCTGCTTCAGGATAAGAAATCCATTACGAAGTAGCGTTTTCTGGATTGCCTGATTCCAGATCGGCAGGGCATCATCAGGTTTGGTTTCTGATGGTGGGTATTGAATTAATATTTTTTTTACATGTGCCGGTAAAGGATGATAGGCAACAATATCAATGCTGTGGAACCTGTTGTAATTGGGTATAGTGAATGATTCCTTTATAATGACCTGTTGCGGTTTGGGATCAACTTTTGCACTTGCACAGGATATTATTATTAATGTACAAACGCATAGTTTTATTGGTATACGGTACATAATTCCTCCTTGAGTGTTTATGTATTAATACGCTCTGGCAGAAAAATTTTTAAAAGATTTGGAAAAATTTTTAAAAATTTTTAAGATTTTTTAAAAGAAAATCCTGATTTTAGTATGTTTAAAAGAAATAGAATACAGGTATTATCATAGCGATGAAGATTTTTTGATTTAATGATTTAAAATATAAAAAAAGCGGGAATTTTATTTCGGTGATTTCAGGCAATTTTAAATCGGTGGTGACATTAAAGAAAGTTAAAAATAACGGTTATATGTTGTTATATTTTGTAACACATTGTAATGGTAAAGATGTTATATTGCTATAGTATGATAAAGATATGTGCTTTTTTCTGAAACGTAGTTAATTGTTGGTGTGTGTTCAACGTACAGGATGAAAAGTAAATGGAGAATTTTAAATGTTGGATTTAGTATGAAAAGTCATCCTGAATTTAATTCAGGATCTATATTGCTGAAGGGAAATAGATTCCTGATCACGTTCGGAATAACGTTGGCAACAATTGATTGCAGATGAATGTTCGCAGTAACGCTAACAGGCATTGGTTATTAAATTTAATCTTTATTTATACTCATATCATTTGCTAAAGAAAACTTGAAATACTAATTGGTTTTAGTATTTTGTCATCATGGATAAAATACTGACTTTACAAAAAAACATTGATATACTAATTATAAAGGGTAAATCCATCGCAAACTTCTTGAAGAAATAGTTAAAAAAATTACCACTGACAGAGATACCTGTAATTTTAGGTGTAAAAAGAAGCGGGGAAGTCTACATTATTTAAGCTTGTCATCAATCATCTTTTGGATTCAAAAGTAGATCCAGAAGGGATATATACAATAAATAATAAAACAGTTGAAAAAATCACCAACGAAAAGTTATCTTTTAAATTGTACAGAAAGTAATTGAAAATCCCGGGGATATTGTAGATGAGCACTATAATAGAAAAACATCACAATGAATTGTTAACTTTGATGTTGGGAAAAGATATATTGTAAGAGTAATGGTGGGTGATACTTTGCGCCTCATTCTTGAACTTGCCTGTGATTATTACAGAAATTATAATAAAATACTTGACAAATTTTATTTTATAAATAGTATATGTGTATAAATAATATACATAGATCATGGTAATGTATAATTTTAACTATTCCACATTACATAAATACTATAACGTGGTGATGCTGTATATTTTAAAAGAATGTTGTTGTGTGTAAGCATAGTAAATGAACATTTAAAGATAAAGAAACATAATCTGAAAAACATAAAGGAAGGATGTCATTGTTGCTTACAAGATATTGTATTATGGCTTTGGGAAAACTGCTGTTCGTTGGCTGTATTAGTTTGCTGGCAACAAACAGTGCTTATAGTGCCGCCACAAGCAAGTATAGCGTAACAAATGAAAAGAATAATAGTATATATACGGAACCTCAAGACTGGATTATCAATGGTGCATGTACTATAAAGAGCAGTATTTATGGATACAGGTATCATACTACATGTGAAAGTACAAAGTGCAGACATGTAGACACATTACGTTTAGCTGGTAGCCAACCAGAATCAGTTATTCATACAAACAATACTTGTAGTGGTGATGATGTAAAACAACGCATTGTGCGGGCTACACTTAGAGCGTATGCACAATTGCGTCAACATAAAAAGGCTATAGCACTGGAAGAAGATGGAATGCTCTCCCATCATTGTTCATTTTTCAGGCTGCGAACAAATGTATACACCGGAGATTGGGGGGTTGCATGTTACCATGCAGTAATACATACACAGGAATATACTGCCGCTCATAAAGGATATTGTACAACAACCATACCAGCATTAACTGGAATATACGGATTATTTTTTATTGCTCCTGCCTACTGCTATGAGCGGTTTTACTACAGGCAGCGTGGAGCCTATCCCCAAAGGTATATTTTTGAATTTTTATCTGCAGTAATATGTATATTTATATTCTGTACGCATAGCGGAAGGCCATATACACACACATCACCATATTATAGCACACCACAACATTATTGCAACAAGTTACAGTATTCTGGCAATAATCTGGTGCCAGCAATAACTCTACAACCATTTCATTTACCAGTTACTATCGCCCACAATACTCCCAAAACCATTATTACCACACAGGAGGAACTATGAAACGAGCATGTTTAAGTTTTGTGTTTATTTTTGTGTGCAGCATTGCGTTTGCAACTATCACCCCGTTTGAAAGCAGCAGGCAAAAGGAGATGCTGCAGCAATCGCTTGAATCGGCATTGGCTGAGAAAAACAAAAGCGCCTTTGCATTGAAAGCACAGCAGGCTGCGGATTTAGTATATGTGCAATGGGAAAAGGAAGCACTGCACGAATATGAAAAGATGCAGGAAGCCGGTTTTGATGAACTTGCTGCGGCGTTTGAAAACCTGAAAGCTGGTGCAAAGGAAACGATTGCATCAATGCTTTTGGAAGCGGATGGGCGTTTTGATGCGCGGTGTGCTGAGATTGTGATGCCGAAGTATGAAAAAGAGGAACTGCTGGCAAAGATAGAAGAGATGAATGAACAAGCCCCTCTGGGGGATATGGTAGCGGCCTACCAGTCGTGGGATGAAGAGGTTGGGGTATATGTACAGGAGTTATTGTTTGGGATTAACGCTCTGCTTGAACAGGCTCGTGAAGATGCACTTGCCGATATTGTTCAAACGGTAGAAGCATACAGAGATGGGTTTATACGGGAAATAGATACCAGGATTGCTGCGCTAAAAAAAGAAGGATATCGTGAAATAGAACTATACTACATTGGTGCGCGTAATGCGTATATGACCACATACTTTGCTGACACGGATAGTTTGCGGCGGGAAAGCGAGCGTGAGTCGGCAGAGGCCATCACTGAGAATATTTTAACACAAACCGAGAGTGAAGCCCTGGCATTATCACAGCAGGTTGAGGAAAAGTTGGCATATACTGTTAATGGGGTAGCCATACCACAGACAGATGATATTGAGGCACTGGTTCAGGCAGGGATATATGTATGGAAGGCAGCTGAGGATAAGCTCATTGCAGCGCGCTTTGAATGGGAAAGGGCAGCGGTAACCAATTATGATATGGTGGATGAAGCGTGGGCCAGGGCTTTTGAAAAGCTGGTGCAGAAACGTGATGAATGGTATACAGATATACAACGGCAGATACAGCAGGGTATAATTAACTGGCAGGAAACATTTCTGGAAACCGACAGCAACTTTGCAGATTCGCTGAAGCTATTAGATGAAACAATACAGGCTGAGGTGGAGCGCTTTGATGATTATTCAGCTTCAATTCGTGAATTAATAGTGACGGGGTCGGCGTCATTAAAAATTGCGTATGAGAATGTTGGGTGGTTAAAGGAGTATTCGCAAAGCTTAAGCGATAGCAATGTGTCACAGGTTAAGCAGGCGGTAGATGATCAGATTAAAAACTGGGAGACTATTATTTCACAATACAATGATCTGGTAGTCCGATCAGCATTACAGTATCACCAGCAGGATATGTGGGCAACACAAAGGATATTTGTACAGGGTGAATTTGCCGCGAATCATGCACATGAAGCAGATGATCTTGCAGAAAACGAAGAAATTTTTAAAAAGCTTTTTGCTGCAGTACGCGAGGGAAAAATTGGAAACAGCATACAGGCTACAGATGCATTTATGTTTACTGATGAATTGCGCAAACAGCTTGTAACCATTCAGTTTGTGTATTTACTTTCTGAAAGATTTATTTTGTTTAACGATGCAATTGGGAAGCTAACCGAGCGTTATGGAAGTGATACTCTCCGGTACAAAGATAGTCTGGAAGCGGTATACAATGATTATTATTTTGGTACTATTAGCTGCACAAATGGACAATTACAGGCAAAACAGGGAAGCAGCGGCTGGCTTGCAGTGCGTCTTGATAATTTCAGACAGTTTATACTTTCTAAACAGGGGAGTTTTGAGGAGCTATTTGGGTATACAACCACGGGCAGTGGTTTACTTGCCGACAACCGGTATGATGAGTCAGGAAATTCATTATACCGGTTTTATTGGTATCAAGATGAGCAGGGGGTGGTACTCATTAATGACGATTATCCCATAACGCATGATCCGTATTTAATGACGCAGGCCGAGTTTGAACTGGAAAAGGAAAAACTGGCGCTTGCCTACTGGGAAGAGCGATATCAGCGGGCAAAGAAGGTATACGACTATGCATACAATGAAACAGAAAGGCCTGATGCGCAGACACAGCAGGAGAAGTTGCAGCAGGCTATTGATGCATATACCGCTGCAAAACAGGATTACACCAATGCCATAAAGCGCCTGGAAGGTGTATTAAAGGATGCGCTGATTGCTACACAGGGGGATGTTGACCAGAAAAAGAAAACATTGGATAACATGCGCCTGGCGTATGAAAGTGCACAGAAAAACTATCAGGATGCAGTGGAGCGATGCCTCATTTATACCAATCCAACTTCATATGAGATGGCAATACAGATGGTGCAGGAAGCTGCATCGACCATACAACAGATAAAAAACAGCATACAGAATAAAGAAAAGAAGCTTTTTGCTGCAAAGCTTGATTACTATAAAGCACTCATCCTTTCCGAAAGGCATAAGAATACAGCTGAATATGCATCACGTGTAGAAAAGGCTATAAGAGCGCTTGAAGGAAGTGGTGAGGTGCAGGGATTTAGTGCTGCGTATGATGTATGGAACAGTGGTGTTGCAACAAAGATTACTATTGATGATGTGATTACAGCAATAGAAGATAATTCTGATGTACTGTTTGTAAAAGTGGAGGATCTTTTTCCTGAAAATCCTGATGATGAAGCAATAGAATTTTTAACACAGGGGGTAAAACGGCGACAGGATGCAAAAGAACTCTATGAGCACGCTGCAGAAACATACAGCCAGTGGAAGCAGATATATATACAAAGTGACAGCACACGTAAAGCTCATGAAATGGTTGCGTATGTGTTACATAGCATGCACCAGAACACAGGAGAAGAAGATTCTCAAACTGTAATAACCTGGGAGATGATACAGGAGCAACTTGAATATGTGTTGTCGGAAGACTTAACGGTACGGGACAATGCAATTACGCTGTTACAGAGCTATTCAGCAGGATGTGTGGATGAGGATGAGTTGCAAGCTATTAGAGCAGAGTATGATGGGTCCAATGGTAATGCAATAAAAGAAAATATTGAAGCCATGCTTTTAACCAGAGTTCTTATGAAAGGGTATGGTATTGATGCACGGGTAAAGACTGATGATGGCTTTATATATGCACCATGTACTGAGCTATATACTATCTTTGAAACGATATTAAACAGGCAGTATACCGATGCAGCAGCGCAGGTTCTAAGGGCTGTAGCAAATTTAGGGCAAACAATACAGGAGCTTTATGATGCAAGCCTGGCTGTTACAGAGTATTGTCTCAAAGACATGAGGAATGAGAATCTTGAAACATCACCTTTTACAAAGGAGAATATAGGTAAAGCTGTAAACGATGCAGAAAAACGTTCGGCAGGAAGCTATTTTGAAAGGACGCAATCAACACTAACAATTTTGATGAACAAACTTGAAAGCTATAGGGATACTTTAGTTGCTGATCAGGGGAGTGAAGAAACACATGATGCTGGTAGTGTTAGTAGTAGAGATATATTTGAAAGAATGTACGCCTGGTGTCAGGATAAAATAGTAAAAGGAACTTATGAAGAGGGATTAAAATATGCGTATGTACTGTCCGTTCTTTCATCCATGGAAATAAGTCTGGGGAATGTTGAATCTGTTGATATGCTTACTGAACTAATACAGGATGTAGGCAATTTGATTAAGGAATTAGAGGTTGTACGTGATGTATATGAAAACGAGGTGAGTACATGTACCACTGATGCGGAGTTTAATGAACTTGTACATAAATACAGCAGTATGATTGAAACCGGTAAAGATAGCAATGGTATTGAGCTTAATGAAGAGCAAAAAGAAAGAGCAAACATAGCGTTCATGTCACTGGTTCATCCTGAAATGTATGATTTAGTGCATCCGGTTACTGATGAAAGCCAGCGGAAGGCATTTGTTATGGCTGAATATTTCCGTTATGTAGAAAATTTTTACGAGAGCTCGCTTGAGTATTATCGCAGGGTAAAAGAAGAAGGTTTTATTGATACTATTGCACGTATATTGGGTATTGATACTGCGGATGATGTAGTACAGGAGTTATCGGAAGACATGACGGTAGGTAAACTGCTGCAGTATGGAGTACGCGCAGAAACGTTTGTACAGAAAAAGGAATTTGGGAAGCTGCCTGAGGCTGTGCGCGAAGCGCTGCTTTCAGTTGTTGACCGTTACCATGCATTGCTTGCAAAGAAGGCATTATATGAAAATAAAGATACATCGGAGGAGGCTGCTCACAGTGCATATACACAGGCTGAAATGGTATATCAAAAACTAACAGAGTTGCAGAAAAAATATGCACAGCTTATTGAATTAAGAAAGAACGTGTATAGCGATGAGATAAACAGTTATACGCAGAAGCGTGATGCATATTATGAAGTTGTGCCAAAAGGTTTCTGTCCGGGTTACACAGATGAAATGATAGAAATATTAAGGCAGTGTGAATCCATTTACAATGAGGTTAGAACATATATTGATAATACTGCATTTGGTGATATACAGATTGAAATCCTTGCCAAACTTTCAAATCTTGAAAATATACGTCACGAATATGAGAAGGTGGATTATACAGCGCGGTATCTTGTAGATAGTGTTGGCGCATACGGTAGCCTTGATGAATACTGCGAGCGTATGCGATTGCAGGGAAAGTCAGAAGAATTTATTGCTACCGTAAAAGGTGAAATTGAAAAGCAGCTTGCAAAGCGGGAAACGGTAGAGAAGTTACTTCACAATGACATAAAGCCATCGACAGTAAGTGAGGATGATAGACAGTGGGCACATGCTGCCTATTATGAGGGAATACAAAGTAGTGTTGGTGATGTACAGAATTTTAATGCATTTGCCTATGATACTGATTTTGTAGGATATGCACTGCGTTTACATTTTCAAAGCTTTGTCAATGAAGCGTTACGGGATGGAACAATACCATTACTGGAAAAGCTTTTTGGCTATATTAATAGCAATGGCACATTTGAAGCGGGAAGCTTTGCAAAGCTTGACCAGTACACTACCAATGAAGCACGGGGTTATTTTAAAAACTATTACGATGACTTTGTAAATATTTATTATGAAACACTGACAGATTCATTCCTTGCAAAAGCATATTCCATACAGAATACATCTAACTATAATCCTGAAAGTGAGTTGGATATATTACCACACTTTATGGCGTATTGTATTGAACTGGCAGATGATGATGGAACAATTCAGTATAATTTTGAAGATGTATTTGGCACTATTAATGAAGGTGGATTTACTGCCGCTGGATTTACAAAGCTTGTGCAGTATAGTGATGATACTATGCAGCAATATTTTAAGGATCATTATGAATTGTTCAGCCAGCTTTTTACCATGTTACAAAAGGATACAACAGCGCTGTCATTTGCGTGGCTACCACAGGATATACGTGAATATGCGCTGAAACGCCAGTACTATCTGCAACGCAAAGAAGGTGGAATTGTTGATTCGGTTGAGCAGCTTTTTGCATATTATGGGGTTGATACTGAAGATGATGAAATGCTTTCAAATGTTGAAGAATTTGTAAAGCTTACTTCAATAGCGTTAGATTGGGACAGGCAAACTTCGCTACAGGAATATCTTGATGAGCATAATATTACCGATGAAAAAGAAAGAAACTATGTTATTCTGGCAAGCCTGTATCCGGAACTGGCTGATCCGGTTAATCTAATAGTAAGTGACAGTCAGGTGCCGCTGGTATTGTCCGGATTACACATGCAAAATGCCGAAAATGATCTTTTTGAGAAACTGACACAGGAAGATGAAAACGGCCTGCAGTCATTACTGGCATTATGTATATATGCAGCTAACAGGGATAAAACAATAGCCACTGAGGTATATCAGTTTATTGTAACCACACGTGATACGTTTGCACAATATCGTGATTACCTGCCAGAAGTCAAAGAGTATTATGAAGAATACACGCCCGACAACGATACGCCGGGACCTTTCAAAAACTTTATTGTCAATGATGTAGAAGCGCTGAAGGACAGAAAACTTGTAAAGATTGAAAATACCAGTAATACAAACAACTGGTATGGTGATATTGATTCAATTACAAACTGGTATAATTCGTTAACGCCTGAAGCTAAGCAAATTTGGGCAGCATTGTATGAATATTTAGTTAATGAATATAGAAAGCATAATTCAGTAGACTACAAATATTATGACGATGCCAACGCAAATGGGAAGCATGATGAAGGTGAAAAATATTTAGCTGATTTTCTGGATGAATACAGGGCTAATGGGTATGGGCTTATCATTGAAAACAAACAGGCTGCAGACATTGATGCAATAGTTGCAGATGCTGTGGGTACTAATAGTATAGGATATTTTACCGGTGATAGCAGAAGTTACTTTAACGCAATACTTGAAGAAGCTTCCACAATGGCTATGCAGCTTGATGTGCTGGTTAAGGTGGCACGGCTGGCAGTTGAGGAATCAGATGGATTTGAATTTACCGAAGACGATGATAGGGTTATGGATATATCGTATATACAGGATTATTATTCGTTTATGGATGGAATATCGTTACATATGAATGGCGGTGGCGATAGTTTTGGGGATGAAGCCCATGATGGAGGAATTTCATTTGCCGCATTACAGGAGTATCTTGACGGGATCATTCAGGGTGGTAGCGATACAAGGGTTTCTAACCTGGTAGAAACGATGAGTGATAGGAACGAAAGTTTGGAAAAGGCACTCATTGATGCATATAAGAATATTGAACGGATGGGGATAATTTTTGAAAATAAGAATCTGGATGAATACCTGAAGAGCAGTGAATTTTTAGAAGCAAAGAATAGATATGAAAAAGATAAAGAAAAATTTGAGACATCGCAAAATGAATTAAACAAAGCATTGAATGCCTATAGCAAGGCGCAGGATGAGTACAGCAAGCAGCTTGAGATTATCAGAATTTTGTATAACAGGCTTGATGAAGCACGCAAACTTAAAGAGGATGAGGAGTTGCTCTATGCATACGCATCAAATCCGTATTTATATAACAACGAAACCAATGCTGAAGGTGGTGATACTGGTATAAGTAAGTTAAAAGCTGATGCACAGCAACAGTTTGAGCTGGCACAAAAGTATAAAGACCAGGTGCGGCAAAAAATACAAACGCTGCAACAGAAGGTAGAAGAAGCAAAAAATCAAAAAGTAGAAAATGATGAACACTACGTAACTTTGCGCAATGAATTAAGAGAAAGAGCACAGCGTGCGTACCGTATGGAAAAACTTGCCATGTGCATGCAGAATGAGATTAAACAGCTAGATGTTGCTTATGATGAAGCAACAGCAAAATATGAAGCATCAAAGGATGCATTCATGCAGGCAACCAGCAAAGAATATGAAAAAGAACGCGACCAGCTTATAGATAAGATGATAGATGAACATTTTTTAAATGGGAATATGCAAATTAGTTTAGGTGATATTACATATAATAAATCAATACTTGAGGACCAGTTGAAAACAGCAGCGTACTATTATGATAAGCACCATTCATGGTATGGAAGTAGCAGGATAATTACTACTGATCCGTGGATTGGATCAATACCAGATGGTGATAGTATTGTAACTATGAATTCCCCTATATATGATTATCTGCTTTTGATGCGTAATGATGATAAAAAGATTAGCGGAAATCAAGACATCCAGGAATATTTTAATGAGTTTTTGAATGCACGTAATCATGAAAACAAGTATGATAATTTTATGATTATGTATCTGGGCACTTATGAAACATTATACAAACCAAGTAAAAAGGTATATGATTATCTTTACAATAAAACGATTAAGGTATTAGGGAAAAAAATACATCCTTTACGGAAGATAGCAAAAGCATATTTCAAAGCAGAATTATATCCAATAATCGTGCTTCTTGATGCAATTTATAAACCTGCTATAGAAGAAGAAAATAAAATGGATGCTCATGACAATAGTGCAAAATCTGTATTAAATACTATTCGTGCCAAACTTACACAGCTTCAAAGTCAGAAGATTGCTATGCTGCAGGCAAAAGCAAACCTTGCCCGGTATATTGAAATAGAATCGGTTGATGGTGAACAGGCAGCAGGTGTATTTGTGTATTATAATCCAAAAACCATGCACAAGGTAGAAGTAAAAAAACCAACATTAAAGGAAGCGTTGAAAGAGGTGGCTTCCAAATATAACATTGCCATTAAGGATAGCGATCTGGAATACATGGTAACAGCAGAAAGAGGCGGTGATTATGTGAATGTAGTGCAATTTAGGGACACTGCACCAAAAACTGATGAAAACGGTTATGAAACAAACGAAACCATGCAGGTATACAACGCAGGCACTGTAAGCCAGACGTACGCAAATAATATGAATAAGCAGCGGCGTGACTGCTTTGCCCGGTATATTAACTATACAAAAACAATGTATACACAAAACGGCTATGACAGAGTAATCATTGACAGGGCTGTGGAAAAGGAGCTTTTTAATCAGTTTGCAGAAAAGGATGAACAGTCGGCGTTAACAATAGGTGCTGAATCAAAAGGGATTATACGGGCAATGATAGCATACATGGGGTATGCGGAAGGCATACCGGCAGAATTAATCAATGAACTTGATGAAATGATAGGGACCGATACCGAAGGAGCTGTAAGCTCAAATTTTGCTCAGTATGTAAAACAGTATGAAGGGATAAATGACAGGGAATTACAACAGCGGCGTGATTTACAGGTACATAAGTGGCAGCTTACAAAGAAGCTTTTGCAGGATAAAAAGGACGATTGGGACAGGATGGTGAATCGCATTTTTGAACGGGGTGTTCGTCAGTGGGATATGATGTTACAGGCTTTTGTGAACAGGTGGAAGAACTGGCAAAACGATACAAAGGACAAAATAGCAGCAGGCAACAGAGAGTGGGATGAGCGGATGAAGCAATTACAGGAAGCAAAACTTCAGTGGTTCTCTGACGCGCAGGGAGGAATGAGTGCAAAGGAATTACATAAGCGTTTAAGCAGCCTGGAGGTGACTCTTATCGAGTTACTATCGCACATGAAAGAAAAGTATGGGGATGTTATTGGAAAAGTAGATGTGCATGGGATACTGGTTGAAATAATGAAAGACCAGCCACAACTTTTAAGTGAAGAGGTGGTGGCGTTAACCAAAACAAACATTGAATTTGGCTTGACACAGCTAACAACACGAAACTACAATAGGACAGTTTTTAATGAAGCAAATCAGCTCGCGCATGAATTTGCAGAAGCGCAGCAAAAAACGCAAAATATACAGTTACTCAAAGCCCTGACAGAGTTGCTGAAGCGCTGCAGTGAGCAGCTTGAAGCGGCAAATGAGCAGGCAGGTTTGGCTGCAAGACAGTTTGTAAGTGCGTATGATTTTAGCATAAGCGGGGATAGCTACAAACGAACACTTACGGTAAGTGAGAAAGAGCAGGTGATACAGGCGTACAGACCGTTTGCATATAATGATTCGCTGGTATTGGGTACGTACACTATTCCGGAATTAATGCAGCTGTACCGGAATGATGATGGCGTGGCATTTAATGCAACGATGAATGTAGTGCTTGGCCAGGTGCAAACACGTATGGGGATGCTGTTTATGCCTTATGTAACCTGGGGTTTTAGCTATTATACAGGGGAGTTTGGGGAGATACAGTATGATGGAGGAAGCCCAAAACTAAATAATGAAGGCAAAGGCGAATACGGACGCATAACGCATGATGTATATAAAGCGCAGAAGGAAAAGGCAACGGAAGATGCTGTATGTCAGTATGTGAATGCCGGTATAGGCGTTGCACTTTCAATTGCAACGGGTAATCCATTAGTTGGAGCAGCGTATATGAGCTGGCAGCAATTAGGAGGCGTGGCCACAGGGGATTTAAGCATACAGCACTGGGCAGTACAAACAGGGATAAGTGTTGGGGCTTCGGCTGTTGGAGGGTATGTAGAGGGATTAAGCGGTTCGGCAGTATATGGGGCAATGGCAAGCAGCGGTGTGCGGGGATTGGGAAACGTAGTAGAATACAGGGCCGACGGAGGTCTTGGGTTTCAATGGGGTAGCAGTCAGCAATGGATAAGCTTTAGCGTGGGAGCTGCAACGGGGATAGTGGGAGCTGAATTGGGACAGATGTATGGTGCCACATGGAATAATTCATGGCAGCAATATGGGTATTTGGCAGGAAGCAGTTTCTTAGAAAATAGAGTTGATGGAAAGGGGAGCTGGAAGGATGATGTGCTGCAGGCAGGGGCAAGTGTGGCAGCTACAGTAGCAACAGATGCAATTATGAGCAGTAACTCAAGGTTTGCTGAGTTTATAGCAAAGAGTAACTCTACAGCGGTAATGAATCGATTTGTACAGGGTACATTAGAAAACATGCTGTTAGCAACAGGGGGGATGTGGATAGGTAGCAGTAAAGGGAAATCCTTTTACGACAGTATGTTAGCTCAGCGATGGGATAAGGTGCAGTATACGATAGCTGATTATGCAAGCGAGTGGGCACGAGAGATGGCACGAAAGCAGGGCGAAGCGGCACGGAAGATGAAACAAATGGATGCAGTAGAGGCATTAGCAGGATTAGGATGGCTGGGGATAAGTGGCAGGATATTATCAGGTGCATGGGATGCGGTACGAGACTGGGTTGGCAGTACAGAGGAAGGGATAGTAAA